>NZ_JAFCTN010000007.1:28937-31020 GCF_049896045.1 Pseudomonas sp. PWP3-1b2 | reverse complement strand
GGCCACCGGGGGGGGGGGGGGTGGGCGGTCTTGGGGGTGGTTTATACCCCGCCCCCCATCGCAGGCAAGCCAGCTCCCACATTGGATGTGTGTGGTGCTTAAGTGACGCTGTTGCGCACTTTGAATTGCGGCTGGTCCCACGTGCCGTTGTCGAGGATTTCGCCGAGGACTTCCACCGCGTCAAACACCTCGGTGAAGCTGGTGTACAGCGGCGTAAACCCAAAACGCATGATGCGCGGCTCGCGGTAATCGCCGATCACGCCACGGGCGATCAGGGCCTGAATCACCGCATAACCTTCAGGGTGTTCAAAACTCACGTGACTGCCGCGCCTGGCGTGTTCGCGTGGGGTGATCAGTTCCAGGCCATGGGCGGCGCAACGGTTTTCCACCAACGCGATAAACAGGTCCGTCAGCGCCAGGGATTTTGTGCGCAAACTGGCCATATCGGTTTGGGCGAAAATCTCCAGACCGCACTCCACCATCGCCAGCGAGGTGATCGGCTGCGTGCCGCACAGGTAACGCGCGATACCCGCACTCGGCGCGTAGCTGGATTCCATGGCGAACGGGCGGGTATGCCCAAACCAGCCCGACAAAGGCTGGCGCACCGCGTCTACCAACGCCGGGTTGACCCACACAAACGCCTGGGAGCCGGGGCCGCCGTTAAGGTATTTGTAGGTGCAGCCAATCGCGTAATCCGCGCAGGCCGTGTGCAGGTCGATGGGCACCGCGCCCGCCGAATGCGCCAGGTCCCAGATGCTCAACGCGCCGCATTCATGGCTCAGGGCGGTGAGCGCCTGCATGTCGTACATGTAGCCGGTTTTGTAGTTGACGTGGGTGAGCATCACCACCGCCACGTCCGAATCGACGGCCTGCGGCAGTTCGTTTGGGCTGTTGATCAGGCGCAGGGAATAACCCTGTTGCAGCAGTTCGGTCAGGCCTTCGGCGATGTACAGGTCGGTGGGAAAGTTGCTCGCTTCACTGACGATTACCTTGCGGCTGGGCTGACGTTGGCGCTGCACGCTCAACGCGGCGCTGAGCACTTTGAACAGGTTGATCGAGGTGGTATCGGTGATCACCACTTCACCGTCGCGCGCACCGATCAGCGGTGCCAGCCGGTCTCCCAGGCGCTGGGATAAATCTGCCCAGCCGGCGCTGTTCCAGCTGCGGATCAACCCATTGCCCCACTCCTCGCTGATGACCTGTTGCGCCCGCGCAAGCGACGCCACGGGGCGGGCGCCGAGGGAGTTGCCATCGAGGTAGATCACGCCCTGGGGCAACGCGAACTGGTCACGCAAGGGCGCCAACGGGTCCTGCGCGTCGAGGGCTTGGCAATGGCGACGGGTGGTCATAAGCAATCCTGCTTTTGATGAGTAGAGTTGGCCTCAATAATGAACGAAGATTTAAAGAATTTTCGTGCAAAGTGCCTGGTAACAGGCTAATCAAGCGCCAGGAAATTCGAATTTAACCTCCAAACACGCGGATTTATTCTAACCATGATTCTCGACGCCACCGACCTGCGCCTCCTGCATTTCCTGCAACAGGATGGCCGTATCAGCAACCAGGAACTGGCCGAAAAAGTCGCGCTGTCGCCCTCCGCCTGCCTGCGCCGTTTGCGCCTGCTGGAGAGCGAGGGAATCATCAGCGGCTACCGCGCGGTATTGAATGCCGAGCAGTTGGGGATTGAACTGGAGGCGATTGTGCACCTGTCGTTGCGCCAGGACGTGGAGGACTGGCACGAGACGTTTATCAAGAAGGTGCAAAGCTGGCCGGAAGTGGCCAGTGCGTACGTGATTACCGGCGCGAGTAACTATGTGCTGCGGGTGCAGGCGCGGAATTTGAAGCACTTTTCGGACTTCATCGTGAACCACCTGAACCGCACGGCGGGGGTGGTGGATATTCGCTCGGAGATCGTGTTGCAGAAGATCAAGGACCGGGATGAAGTGCTGGACCTGGTTATCCGCAAGTAATCAGCCACACCACAAAGCCCATGTGAAAACTCGAACCTGTGGGAGCTGGCTTGCCTGCGATGGCGGTGGTGAATTCACTACCGCTATAGCATGCAACCCCACACCCCCAATTTCCC
>NZ_JAFCTN010000007.1:0-28927 GCF_049896045.1 Pseudomonas sp. PWP3-1b2 | reverse complement strand
CTAAACCCCCACCGTGTGGGCGGGGCCTGGCGTGCGCTGGGGGTGTTTATTACACCCCGCCTACCGCTGGCAAGCCAGCTCCCACATTGACCGCGTTTTATCAGTCTTCCAGGGCGCGCACGCGTTGTGTGCGCTTTTGATCTACGGGTGCAGCAGCTGGCTGCAACTCAAAGTCAAAATCAATCTGCGCAAACCGCCCTTCCACACCAAATTCCCGCGCCAGTTGCTGATCCTCACTAAAGCGGATTTCAGCAATCAACTCATCCCGCGTCGCATAGGCAAAATCATCATGCAGGTACGGGTCATCCGACAGGTTGATCTGCGTGGTCAGGTGCCGATGCCCTGGCGCCGAGATGAAGAAGTGAATATGCGCCGGCCGCTGCCCGTGGCGCCCCAGTTGATCGAGTAACTGCTGGGTTGGCCCGGTGGGCGGGCAGCCGTAACCCGAGGGCACGATGCTGCGAAAACGGTAGTTGCCCTGGGCATCGGTCTCGATGCGCCGGCGCAGGTTGAACTCGGACTGTGCCGGGTCAAACCATGAATAGGTGCCGCCGGTATTGGCCTGCCACACATCCACAATCGCCCCCGCCACCGGCTTGCCATTCGTATCGCGCACCTGCCCGCGCATGAACAGCGGCACCGCCGCGTCCGTACCGTCATCCAGCCGCGCTTCGTATTGGGATAAAGGCGCCCCGGCCACATACAGCGGGCCTTCAATGGTGCGCGGCGTGCCGCCGGTTTTGCCGGCTTGCTCGTCAGCGGCGTCCATCAGCAAATCCAGGTAATGCTCCAGGCCCAACCCGGCGGCGAGCAGGCCGGCTTCCTGATGTTTACCCAGCTCATTGAGGTAATTGACCGCCTTCCAGAATTCTTCCGGGGTCACTTCCAGGTCTTCGATGATGTTCACCGTGTCCCTCAGGATCCGGTAGATCAGCGCCTTGGCACGCGGGTTGCCGCCGTCATTGAGGTTACCGCTGGCTTGTTCGAGAAACTGTTGGGCATGGGCAGTCTGGGAAATTCGGATGGACATGGTGCAATCCTCATCTTGTCATTATTAGAGTGGGAACAGGCTTAACGGTCGTCCTCATGGATCGACGAAGGGTGCCGGCACAGAGCGTTCACTTCGATGGCCATGTAGGGGAAAAGCGGCAGTTGCGTCAGCAGGTCATGCAGCGCCTGCACGCTGTCAACGTCGAACACGCTGTAGTTGGCGTAGTGCCCGGCAATGCGCCACAGGTGGCGCCATTTGCCTTCCTGTTGCAGGCGCTGGGCCAAGGCTTTTTCTTCGGCCTTGAGGCTGGCGGCGTGCTCGGGGTTCATGTCGAGCGGCAGGTTCACGGTCATTTTTACGTGGAACAACATGGCAGGTGCCTCTTAGTGTTTGTCACGACGGAAGAACGCCAGGCGCTCTTCATCAATGCTCAGGCCCAGGCCCGGTGCGCTGGGCACATGCAACTGGAAATCGCGGTACACCGGCGGCTCGGTGAGGATGTCTTCGGTGAGCAGCAGCGGGCCAAACAGCTCGGTGCCCCATGCCAGCGTGTCAAGCGTGAGAAACGCGTGGGCCGAAGCCAGGGTGCCGATGCCGCCTTCGAGCATGGTGCCGCCATACAGGCCGATCCCCGCCGTTTCGGCAATTGCGGCGGTGCGCAACACCGCGCGGGGGCCACCGTTCTTGGCGATTTTCAGCGCGAACACTGACGCCGCGCCTTCGCGGGCCAGATTGAAGGCATCTTCCACACATTCGATGGACTCATCGGCCATGATCGGCGCCGGGCTCGACAGGTTGAGCCGGGCCATGCCGCCGCGGTTGTTGCGCGAAATCGGTTGTTCAATCAAGTCGATGCCGTGGTCACCGAGCACCTTGCACGCGCGCAACGCCACGGCTTCGTCCCAGGCCTGGTTAACGTCAACGCGCACACTGGCACGTTCGCCCAAGGCCTTTTTGATCGCGATGACGTGGGCCAGGTCGCGGCTGACTTCACCTGCGCCAATCTTCAATTTGAAAATGCGATGGCGGCGCAGGTCGAGCATCTTTTCCGCCTCGGCAATGTCTTGCTCGGTGTTGCCGCTGGCCAGGGTCCAGGCCACCGGCAACGCATCGCGCACGCGGCCACCGAGCAACTCGCTGACCGGCAGATTGAGGCGTTTGCCCAGCGCATCAAGCAACGCGCTTTCAATGCCGGACTTGGCAAAGGTATTGCCGCGAATGCTGCGTTCCAGGCGCAACATGGCCGCGTTGATATTGCTCGCGTCCTGGCCGATCAACAGGGGCGCGAAGTGGCGGTCGATGTTGACCTTGATGCTGTCCGGGCTTTCGTTGCCGTAGCTCAGGCCGCCAATGGTGGTGGCTTCGCCGATGCCTTCGATGCCGTCGGCGCAACGCAGGCGGATAACCACCAGCGTCTGGTTTTGCATGGTGTGCATCGCCAACTTGTGCGGGCGAATAGTGGGAAGGTCGACGATGATCGTGTCGATCGACTCGATGGCGCAAATCGGCATGGCAATACCCGTTGGGTTCTTTATAGATTTGCGTCGATTCTGTGCCGTATCTCTAAAGGCTTCCAATATAGAATGGGTCTCGCACGATACCCTCAAGGTATGAAAGGAGCCGTCATGGAACTGCGTCATCTGCGCTATTTTCAGGTGCTGGGTGAGACCCTCAACTTCACCCGCGCAGCAGAACGCCTGCACATCGCCCAGCCGCCGTTGAGCCGGCAGATCCAGCAGTTGGAGGATGAGTTGGGGGTGATTTTGCTGGAGCGCGGCCGACCGTTGCGGCTGACCGAGGCCGGGCGGTTTTTCTATGAACACGCCAATGTGCTGCTCGAACAGCTGGGCAAAGTGTGCGAGAACACGCGGCGCATCGGCCAGGGCGAGAAGACCTGGCTGGGTATCGGGTTTGCGCCGTCGACCTTGTATGGCGTGCTGCCGGAATTGATTCGACGGCTGCGCACCCATGACGCGCTTGAGCTGGAACTGGGCTTGTCGGAGATGACTACGTTGCAGCAGGTCGAAGCGCTTAAGGCCGGGCGCATTGATGTGGGGTTCGGGCGGATTCGCATCGACGACCCGGCCATCGTCCAGCGCGTGTTGGTAGAGGACCGATTGGTCGCCGTGCTGCCCGCCGGTCACCCGTTGCTCGGCGCGCCCGCCACCCTCGCGCAATTGGCCGCCGAGCCGTTTGTGCTCTACCCCGGCAACCCGCGCCCCAGCTATGCCGACCATGTGATTGCGCTGTTTGACGCTCATGGCTTGAGCCTCAAGGTGGCGCAGTGGACCAACGAACTGCAGACGGCCATCGGGCTGGTCGGTGCGGGGATGGGCGTGACGCTGGTGCCGGCGTCGGTGCAGGTGTTGCACCGGGCGGACATTGGCTATACGCCGGTTGTGGAAGCTACGGCGACCTCGCCAATCATCCTCAGCCGGCGGGTGAATGATCAATCGCCGGGGCTTGGTCATTGTTTGCAGTTGGTGGAAGAGTTGATCTGAAATCTCCCAAACGACAGAGAACCAATGTGGGAGCTGGCTTGCCTGCGATGGCGGTGGATCTGCGGGCATATTTGCTCATTGACCCACCGCTATCGCAGGCAAGCCAGCTCCCACAGTTTGATCTTCATTGTGTTCAGAGACTGCGCAGGCGCTTGCGCTGCAGGGTCTGGCTGGGGGATTCATCGAACAGTTTTCGATACTCCGCCGAAAACCGCCCCAAGTGAGTAAACCCCCAGCCCAGAGCGATTTCGGAAATGGTACGACTGGAACCCTGCTCAAGCATTTCCTGACGCACCGCCCCCAGCCGGTACTTCTTCAAGTACGCCATGGGCGACAGCGCAAAGTACTTGCGAAACGCATCAAACAACTTGAACCGCGACACACCGGCCGCCACCTCCAGGTCTTCGAGGTGCACGTCTTCGCGGGCATTGTCGTGAATATATTGCCGCGCGCGAATCAGGTAATGGGGCAGCTTCACGCCCAATACGTCGCGCAATTCTTCTGAATAGTTATTCGGCTGGGCCAGGATCAGCCCCTTGATCAGCGAGCTTTCCAGGTCCCGGGTAAACGCCGCCTGCTCATACAACTCACTGTTGCACTCCAGCTCCGCAATAAAATACCGCGCCATGCGCCACCACGACGCCGGGGCGCCGTCCACCGCATCCATCACCGGTTCAAAGCGCAGCGGCGCTTCAATCGGGCGTTGCAGCAAACCTTCGAGTGACTCACTCATCGCCGCCCGCGTGATCACCACCTGCAACTTGCGGCAGTCACCGGAAATCGCCAGCACTTGGTGCTCGTTGGGCGAAAGGATCACGCCTTGGTCACGGTTGGAGCTCAAGCGCTCACCGTTTTTGCTCAATTCCTGCTCGCCCACCAGCGGCAGGCTCAGGCTGTAGCTGCTGAAATGCTCGGCGTCTTCAATGTCGATAGTCACGTCGGTGCCGTATTCGATCACGCCCAGGGTGGTGGCGCGGGACTTGAACACATTGGCGCTGTGGTGAAAGCGCAAGCGCTCAGGCGTCGACGTCGCCAACCGGTGCGGGCCACAGATGCCGGACATCCAGCTGCAGGCGCCTTCCAGGTCGAAGCGTTGAACATGGATTTCGCGTGTATGGCTACTCATCAGGGTGCACCCACGGCGGTTAGCTTTTTGCGCGCTCTGGCGGCGCGTCATCGTTGTTGTTCAACAGCAAGTTCTACGCCACGCCAGCCGTATTGCAACCGGTTGGATAGCAACCGCCCACTATGTGGATAACGGGCGACCGTTTGCGTTACTTGCGCTGCATGCCGGTAGCGCGGCCGGCACCGTGGTGGGTATTTGTTGCCCAACTATGTGGCGCGTCTTCCCCGATTAAGCGGATAGCCCGCGCCCTGCCCCGCTGCCTCTAATGGCCCATCGATTAGCCCCAATCAAAAAAGGTGCCTCCCATGAGTGGTGCAAGAAGCGTCGAGCAGTGGAAAACGTTTATCGAAGGCTGCCTGGATTTTCGGCCGGTGGATGAAGTGTTCCGCATCGCCCGGGACATGTTCACCGAGCCGGAACTGTTCGACCTTGAGATGGAATTGATCTTCGAAAAGAACTGGATCTACGCCTGCCACGAAAGCGAATTGGCCAATAACCACGACTTCCTGACGATGCGCGCCGGGCGCCAGCCGATGATTATCACCCGCGACGGCGAAGGCAAACTCAACGCGCTGATCAACGCCTGCCAACATCGCGGCACCACGCTGACCCGCGTCGGCAAGGGTAACCAGTCCACCTTCACCTGCCCGTTCCACGCCTGGTGCTACAAGAGCGACGGCCGGCTGGTGAAGGTCAAGGCGCCGGGGGAATACCCGGAAGGTTTCGACAAAGCCACGCGCGGCCTGAAAAAAGCTCGCATCGAGAGCTACAAGGGCTTTGTGTTCATCAGCCTGGACGTGAACGGCAGCGACAGCCTGGAAGACTTTCTCGGCGACGCCAAAGTGTTCTTCGACATGATGGTTGCCCAGTCCGCCACCGGTGAGCTGGAGGTGCTGCCGGGCAAGTCCGCCTACACCTACGACGGCAACTGGAAACTGCAAAACGAAAACGGCCTGGACGGTTATCACGTCAGCACCGTGCACTACAACTACGTGGCCACGGTGCAGCATCGCCAACAGGTGAATACCGAAAACGGCACAGGCGCAGGCACCACGCTGGACTACAGCAAACTCGGCGCCGGCGACGCGAACACCGACGACGGCTGGTTCGCCTTCAACAATGGCCACAGCCTGTTGTTCAGCGACATGCCCAACCCGACGGTGCGCTCTGGTTACGCCACGATCATGCCGCGCCTGGTGGAAGAACACGGCCAGCAAAAGGCCGAGTGGATGATGCACCGTTTGCGCAACCTGAATATCTACCCGAGCCTGTTCTTCCTCGACCAGATCAGCTCGCAGCTGCGCATCATCCGCCCGCTGGCGTGGAACAAGACCGAGATCATCAGCCAGTGTTTGGGGGTGAAAAACGAGTCCGACGCCGACCGCGAAAACCGTATTCGCCAGTTTGAAGATTTCTTCAACGTATCGGGCATGGGCACGCCGGATGATCTGGTGGAGTTCCGCGAAGCCCAGCGTGGGTTCCAGGGTCGTCTGGAGCGCTGGAGTGATATTTCACGCGGCAGCCATCGCTGGGAAACCGGGCCGACGCCAAACAGCGAAGCCATCGGCATTCAGCCGGCGATGACCGGCACCGAATTCACCCATGAGGGGTTGTATGTGAACCAGCACCGCAACTGGCAACAGTTCCTGCTCGACGGCCTCGACAAGAGCGCCCTGAAACTGCGGGAGGTGGAATGATGAATGCGCCATTGCAGTACCGGATCGAGCAGTTCTTCTACCGTAAATCCGAGCTGTGCGACGCCCAGGACTGGGACGCTTATGTGCAGCTGTTCGATGCGCAGAGCGAATTCCACCTGCCGCAATGGGATTCGGAACACGTCTATACCCGTGACCCCAAGCGCGAGATGTCGCTGATCTATTACGCCAACCGTTCCGGGCTGGAAGACCGCGTGTTCCGCCTGCGCACCGGCAAGGCGGCATCGGCCACACCCATGCCGCGCACGCTGCACCTGATCAATAACGTGCGGGTCGCCGAGCAGGCGGACGGCACGCTCGAGGTGCGGTTGAACTGGCACACGCTGTTTTATCGCCTGGCCACCTCGGAGCAGTTTTACGGGCACGCGACTTACAGCCTCAAGCCGAATGGCGATAGCTGGTTGATCACACGTAAACACGCGTTGTTGCTCAACGACACCATTAACTCGGTGCTGGATTTCTACCACCTTTGACCGTGGCGGTGGTGAGCAGATTTGCTGTGGCTAGCGGGCTTACTGTGGTGAGCGGGCTTGTTGTGGCGAGCGGGCTTGCCCCGCGTTGGGCTGCGAAGCGGCCCCAATAAAGTCACCGCATTCTGTCTGTCAAAACGCAGTGCCTGGACCAGGGGCCGCTTCGCAGCCCAACGCGGGGCAAGCCCGCTCGCCACAACAAGCACGCTCGCCACAACGTCAGCAACAAAATCAGTTACGCGGAGTTATGCGGATGAATCACAAAGTGGCCTTCAGTTTTGCCGATGGCAAAACCCTGTTTTTCCCGGTAGGGGCGAATGAAATCCTGCTGGACGCAGCGCTGCGCAATGGCATCAAGATCCCGCTGGATTGCCGCGAAGGCGTGTGCGGCACGTGTCAGGGCCGTTGCGAGTCCGGCGAATACACCCAGGATTATGTCGACGACGAAGCCCTTTCAGCGCTCGACCTGCAACAGCGCAAAATGCTCAGTTGCCAGACCCGGGTCCACTCCGACGCGGCGTTTTATTTCGATTTTGATTCGAGCCTGTGCAATGCACCGGGGCCAGTACAGGTGCGCGGCACGGTGAGCGAGGTGCAGCAGGTGTCGGCCAGTACGGCGATCCTGCACGTGCAGTTGGAACAGGCGCTGGATTTTCTGCCCGGCCAATACGCGCGCATTTCGGTGCCCGGTACCGACAGTTGGCGTTCCTATTCCTTCGCCAATCGGCCGGGCAATCAGCTGCAATTTCTGGTGCGCCTGCTGCCCGACGGGGTGATGAGCAATTACCTGCGCGAGCGCTGCCAGGTCGGCGATGACGTGCTGATGGAGGCGCCGCTGGGTGCGTTTTACCTGCGGCACGTGACCAGGCCGCTGGTGCTGGTGGCAGGCGGTACCGGCTTGTCGGCGTTGCTGGGCATGCTTGATGAGCTGGTCGCCAACGGGTGCGATCACCCCGTGCACCTGTACTACGGCGTACGCGGGGCCGAAGATTTGTGCGAAGCAGAGCGCATCAACACCTACGCGTCGACCCTGCCGAATTTCCGCTACACCCAAGTGCTGAGTGCGCCGGCTCCCGAGTGGCCGGGCAAACGCGGCTACCTCACCGAGCATTTTGATTTGGCCCAATTGCGCGACAGATCGGCGGATATGTACCTGTGCGGCCCCCCGCCAATGGTCGAATCCATCCAGCAATGGCTGGAGGATCAGGCACTTGATGGCGTTCAGCTGTATTACGAAAAGTTTACGCAGAGTAATATCTGACCCCTCAGCAGTTCTGAGGGGCTGATGCGGCGTGCACTCAACCCTGAGAAAAACAAGTAGAAGGGAATGTTATGGCGGATGACATGGTTAACCCGGTGGGCCTCAAGCGTGGCCTGAAAAACCGGCACATTCAGTTGATCGCCTTGGGAGGGGCAATCGGCACAGGGCTGTTCCTCGGTTCGGCCGGGGTGCTCAAGTCGGCGGGCCCGTCGATGATCCTCGGCTACGCGATTGCCGGTTTTATCGCGTTCCTGATCATGCGCCAGCTCGGCGAGATGATCGTCGAAGAGCCGGTGGCCGGCTCATTCAGCCACTTTGCGCACAAATACTGGAGTGGCTACACCGGCTTCCTCGCCGGCTGGAACTACTGGGTACTTTACGTGCTGGTGGGCATGGCCGAGCTGACGGCGGTGGGCAAATACATTCAGTTCTGGTGGCCGGAAATCCCGACATGGGTCAGCGCGCTGGTGTTCTTTGTCGCGGTGAACCTGATCAACACCCTGAACGTGAAGTTCTTCGGCGAGACCGAATTCTGGTTTGCGATCATCAAGGTCGTGGCGATTGTCGGCATGATCGTGCTCGGCTGCTACCTGCTGTTCAGCGGCGCCGGCGGCCCGCAAGCGAGCGTCAGCAACCTGTGGAGCCACGGCGGTTTCTTCCCGAATGGCGGCACGGGGCTGTTGATGTCCATGGCCTTCATCATGTTTTCATTTGGTGGCCTGGAACTGGTCGGCATCACTGCCGCCGAGGCCAGCGAGCCGCGCAAGGTTATCCCCAAAGCCATCAACCAGGTGGTGTACCGGATCCTGATTTTCTACGTCGGCGCCCTCACCGTTTTGCTGTCGCTGTACCCATGGGATCAACTGCTGCAAACCCTCGGCGCGTCGGGCGATGCCTACAGCAGCAGCCCGTTTGTACAGATCTTCTCGCTGATCGGTAACGACACCGCCGCGCACATCCTCAACTTCGTGGTGCTGACCGCGGCGTTGTCGGTGTACAACAGCGGCGTGTACTGCAACAGCCGCATGCTGTTCGGCCTGGCAGAACAAGGCGACGCGCCAAAAGCGCTGATGAAGCTGAACAAACAAGGCGTGCCATTGCGGGCCCTGGGGGTTTCGGCGCTGGTGACGTTGCTGTGCGTGGTGGTCAACTACGTGGCGCCGAAAAGCGCCCTGGAGCTGTTGTTCGCGCTGGTGGTTGCCACGCTGATGATCAACTGGGCGCTGATCAGCATCACCCACATCAAGTTCCGCAAGGCCATGGTCGAGCAAGGCGTGACGCCATCGTTCAAGACGTTCTGGTTTCCGTTCACCAACTACCTGTGCCTGGCGTTCATGGTGGTGATTGTGAGCGTGATGCTGGCGATCCCGGGCATTCGCGAGTCGGTGTACGCGATGCCGGTTTGGGTGGGGGTTATCTATGTGGCCTATCGGCTGCGCGCTCGCAAGAGTAACGCGGTGGCGCACGCACAGTGATACCCGTGGGAGCCGGGCTTGCCCGCGATGCAGGCGACTCGGTTTTCCAGTGAGACCGAGGTGAAACTATCGCAGGCAAGCCAGCTCCCACAGTTGGATGTATTCCAAAATGAAAAGCCCCGGTTATCCGGGGCTTTTTGTTTAGAGCGTTGAGCGCACTCGCCACAGCTCGGGGAACAGTACGGTGTCGAGCATCTTGCGCAAATACCCCACGCCTTCAGTGCCACCGGTGCCGGGCTGGAAGCCGATAATCCGCTCCACCGTGGTCACATGGCGGAAGCGCCACTGACGGAACGAATCTTCCAGGTCGATAAACTTCTCGGCCAACTGATACAAATCCCAATAACGGCTCGGATCGCGATACACCTCGCGCCACGCCGCCTCCACGGACTCATCGTGAACGGTGGCCGCCGCCGGGTCGCGTTCGGCACGTGTGGGGTTAATCACCAAGCCCGCTTTGGCCATCAAATTGATCGCCTCGTCATACAGCGACGGCGTGGCAATCGCCACTTTCAACTCGTTCAACAACTCCGGCCGATGGGCGTGCGGCCGCAGCAGTGCCGCGCTTTTGTTACCGAGGATAAATTCGATCTCGCGGTACTGGAACGACTGGAACCCCGACGACTGCCCCAGGAACGGGCGAATCGCCTTGTATTCCGACGGCGTCATGGTCGCCAGCACCGCCCAGGCATGCACCAGCTGATCGAAAATCCGCGACACCCGCGCCAGCATTTTGAACGCCGGCGGCAACTCGCCAAGGCGCAGGTGTTCGCGGGCGGCCTTGAGTTCGTGGAGCATCAGTTTCATCCACAACTCAGAGGTCTGGTGCTGAATGATAAAGAGCATTTCGTTGTGGTTCGGCGACAGCGGGTGCTGGGCGCTGAGCACTTTGCCCAGGTCCAGGTAGTCGCCGTAGCTCATGGACTCGGAAAAATTCAGTTCGGCGTTATGCCATTCTTCGGGCGGCTGATAGTCAGCAGAGAAAGGACATTGGCTCATCGCGTGGGCTCCTTGAGTGGGCGCAGGATTGCGCGGACCGGGCTGGCATCGAGGTGGGCAAACCGCAGCGGCAGCGCGATCAGTTCATAGTCGCCCTCGGGCACATCATCGAGCACGATGCCTTCGAGAATCGCCATGCCATGGCGCGCCACGGCGTTGTGGGAATCCATGGTCTTGGACTGTTGCGGGTCCAGCGACGGCGTGTCGATACCGATCAGACGCACGCCCAGGCTGGCGAGCAGCTCAATGGTTTGCGGGGCGATGGCGGTGAAGTTCGAATCCCATTCGGTCAGTGGCGCTTGTGCATAAGTGCGCAACAGCACGCGCTCCGGCAAGTTATCCACACGCCCTTGCAACTGATGGGGTTGCACCAGCGCGCCACTGCCCAGGCAATGCAGCACCCGGCACGGGCCCATGTACACGTCCAGCGACACCTCGCCAATCGGCGCGCCGTCCGCGCTGTAATGCAGCGGCGCATCCACATGGGCGCCGGTGTGCGGCGAGAAGGTGACGCGCCCCACGTTCACCGGGCACTCAGGGCCAAACTGCCACACGCGCTCTTCCTGGAACGGCGTATCGCCCGGCCAGGTCGGGGTCGCCGTGCTCAAGGGCGGGCTGATGTCCCACCACGTTTTTATTGGGTTCATGTCAAGGCTCTCACTCGTTCTGAAGTGAATGATACGAGGGCGGGTTGCGAATTTTCTTGCGAATTCTGGCGCTGGACTGGAAATCTTTCGCACATACTGCGAGGAATTGATGGATTGACGCACACATCTGTCGTCCCACGCATAAGGTGGGAGCCGGGCTTGCCCGCGATGACGGCGGCACAGATTGCATCTCCATTGCCCGATACACCGCTATCGCGGGCAAGCCCGCTCCCACAGGGACGGCAAGATCGCACTCGCCTGCGCTTCTGGGCATCCCGATGTCGAGTTCAGACCACTGACACAACGCCTCAGGCCGTAGGGTTCACCTTTCCCTTTCCTGCCTCGGAGCCATCATGACCCAGCCCATCACCGTACTGCGCGACACCCACCCCTTGCCGGTACTGGATGCCTGCAAATGGGAAAAACTCGAAGGCGACCCGCACACCGTCAACCTCAACGCCTACACCAGCGAAGACGGCAGCAAGATCATGGGCACCTGGATCTGCACACCCGGCAAGTGGTACGTGGACTACGTGAAGTGGGAATACTGTCACTTCCAGGAAGGCTACTGCATCATCACCCCTGAAGGCATGGAGCCGATTCACTTGCGGGCTGGGGATATCTTTGTGGTGGAACCGGGGATGAAAGGCACGTGGGAAGTGGTCGAGACGGTGCGTAAGTATTTTGTGTTTGCTTGATTAACCTCTACATCGAGCCGCTTTCCTGTGGCGAGCGGGCTTGCCCCGCGTTGGGCTGCGCAGCAGCCCCAATGAAAACGCCGCAATCTTTCAGGAAGAATGCGGCGTCTGGTTTTAGGGCTGCTGCGCAGCCCAACGCGGGGCAAGCCCGCTCGCCACAACAAGCCTGCTCGCCACAGTAAGCGCGCCCTACTCGGGTTTGCGATAGCTGTTGATAATCGCCGAGAAGTCTTTACCGCCTTCCCCGCGCTGGCTCATCGATTGATACAGCTGCTGGGCCACAGCGCCCAAAATCACCGGCTGTTTCACCTGACGTGCTGCCTCGGTGGCCAGGCCCAAATCCTTGAGCATCAAGTCGGCACCAAACCCGCCGGTGTAACCCCGGGACGACGGCGCGGTTTCGATCACGCCGGGCCAGGGGTTGTAGGTGTCCGAACTCCAGCAGCGCCCGGTGGAGCTGTTGATAATGCCGGCCAGCACCTGCGTGTCGATGCCCAGCGCGTCACCCAGGGCCATGGCTTCGCTGACGCCGACCATGCTGATGCCCAGCAACAGGTTGTTGCAGATCTTGGCGATCTGCCCGGTGCCGACGTCGCCGCAATGCACGATGTTGCGGCCCATCTGCGCCAGCACCGGTTGCAGCGTCGCGAACAGCTCCGGGGTAGCGCCGACCATGAAGGTCAATGTGCCCGCCTGCGCGCCGCCGGTGCCGCCGGAGACCGGGGCATCAGCCACGGTCACACCTTGTTTCGCCGCCGCAGCCGCGACGTCGCGGATGGTTTGCGGGTCGATGGTGCTGCAATCCACCGCCGGCACGCCTTGGCCGATGCCGGCCAGCACACCGTCTTCATTGAGCCACACGCTGCGCACATGGGGGGCGGCGGGCAGCATGGTGATCACCAGCTCTGCGCCGCTGGCCGCATCACGCGGCGAGTCGCTGATGCTGCCGCCCAGCTCGGCGAGTTCCTTGAGTACCGCCTGGTTCAGGTCGAACAGGTTCAGCGCGTGGCCGGCCTTGATCAGGTTGCGGGCCATGGGCGCGCCCATGTTGCCCAAGCCGATAAATGCAATCTTCATGGTCGTCTCCCGAAATCAGCGCAGGTTGATGGTGGTGTTCACACCATCGTTGACCGTGTCGTCGTCGAACCAGCGGCTGGTGACGGTTTTGGTCTGGGTGTAGAACTGCACCACTTGCTTGCCGTACGGGCCGAGGTCGCCGAGTTTGGAACCGCGCGAACCGGT
The DNA here is from genome assembly GCF_049896045.1 of Pseudomonas sp. PWP3-1b2. Taxonomy (NCBI): domain Bacteria; kingdom Pseudomonadati; phylum Pseudomonadota; class Gammaproteobacteria; order Pseudomonadales; family Pseudomonadaceae; genus Pseudomonas; species Pseudomonas sp. PWP3-1b2. The sequence goes on along the minus strand of NZ_JAFCTN010000007.1, from coordinate 15,802 downwards.
GAAACTGAAGAACGGCACAGGCACCGGAATAGGGATGTTGATGCCGACCTGGCCCACGTCGATTTCGCTCTGGAACTTGCGCGCCGCCGCGCCGCTTTGGGTGAACAGGCCGGTGCCGTTGCCGAACGGGTTGGCGTTGACCAGTGCGATGGCCTCGTCCAGCGTATCGACTTCCAGCACCACCAGCACCGGGCCGAATATTTCCTGGGTGTAGATTTGCATGTCGGTGGTCACGCCCGAGAACAACGTCGGGCCAACGAAGTTGCCTTGCTCGAAGCCCGGCACCTTGATGTCGCGGCCGTCCAGTTCCAGCGTGGCGCCTTCCTTCACGCCGCTTTCGATCAGCTCCAGAATCCGCGCCTTGGCGCGCTTGGAAATCACCGGGCCGACATCCGTGCCGGCTTCGCTGCCCGCGTTGACCTTGAGTTTTTGCGCCAGCGCCTTGAGGTCCGGCAGCCATTGCTTGGCCGCGCCCACCAGCACCACCACCGAGGTGGCCATGCAACGCTGGCCCGCCGCACCGAAACCGGCGCCGACCAAGGCATTGAGGGTGTGTTCGCGGTTGGCGTCCGGTAGCACCACGGCGTGGTTCTTGGCGCCCATCATCGACTGCACGCGCTTGCCGTGTTTGCCGGCCAAGTCATACACATGAGTGCCGACGGCGGTCGACCCGACGAAGGACACGGCTTTGATGTCTTTGTGGGTGCACAGCGCATCCACCACATCCTTGCCGCCGTGCACCACGTTGAGCACGCCAGCCGGCACACCGGCTTCCAGCGCCAGCTCTACCAGCAGCACGGTCGACAGCGGGTCTTGCTCGGACGGTTTGAGCACGAAGGTGTTGCCGCAGGCGATGGCCATCGGGAACATCCACAGCGGAATCATCGCCGGGAAGTTGAACGGAGTAATGCCCGCGCACACGCCGATCGGCTGGCGCAGGGTGTAGGTGTCGACGCCACCGGCAACGTTTTCAGCGAATTCGCCCATCTGCAGGGTGCCGATGGAACACGCGTGTTCGACCACTTCCAGGCCACGGAAAATATCGCCTTCGGCATCGGCAATCGTCTTACCCTGTTCGGCGCTGAGGACTACGGCAATACGCTTGGAATGTTCGCGAATCAGGGCTTGCAGCTTGAGCATGATGCGCATGCGTGCGCCGATGGGCGTCAGCTTCCAGGTCTGGAAGGCGCGATGGGCGGCGTCAATGGCGGCGTTGACTTCATCGGCGGTGGCGAACGGGACTTTGGCCAACACCTCTTGGGTGGCCGGGTTGACGATGTCTTGCCAGTGGGTGGTCTCTGACTCGACCCATTCACCATTGATCAGCAACTTGACCTGTTGCACGGAAATATCGGCAGAAGCGTTCATGTGGTCTCCAATCTTGTAGTTATGCAGAGACAAGGCGCGGGAATCGCCTTGGAAATGAGGCGTTCGGACTGTTTTTCGAGTATAGATGTGCAAATCTCTAATAAGAACGCACATAAAAGCCGGTCCAATATGCAAAAAAACATCACGTCGTTAGGCTCCCTGAACTGGGATGACCTGAAGTTTTTCCTCGAAGTGGCCCGCACCCGCAAAGCCAGCGTGGCCGCCAAGCGCCTGGCGGTGGACTACACCACCGTGTCGCGGCGCATCAGTTCACTGGAAGTGTCCCTCGGCACGTTGTTGTTCGAAAAATCCCGGACCAACGGCTTTGTGCTCACCCCCGAAGGCCAGCGTTTGCTGGGGTATGCGGAGTCCATCGAAAGCACCTTGCACATGGCCTGCGAGCAGGTCTCCGGCTCCGGCGTGGCGCTGTCCGGGCATGTGCGCATGGGCTGCACCGAGGGGTTTGGCAGTTTTTTTGTTACGCCGCAGTTGAGCCATTTCGTCGACACCTACCCGGCCATCTCGGTCGACATCCTGCCCCTGCCGCACTTCATCAGCCTGTCCAAACGCGAAGCCGACATCGTCATCGCCCTGGAACGCCCGGAACACGGGCCGTACGTGTGCTGCAAATTGTGCGACTACACATTGCAGCTGTACGCGACCCAGGCGTATCTGGACCAACACCCGCCCATTCAGCGCCCGGCGGATTTGGCTGAGCATCCGTTTATCAGCTATGTGGATGACCTGGCGTTCAGTTCGGAGCTGTTGTATTTGGCGAATGTGGTGCCCGGCGCCAGCGCGAGTTTGCGCAGTACCAGCGTGATCGCGCAGTACGTGGCGGCGCAGCAAGGGCGGTCGATGGCGATATTGCCGTGCTTTCTGGCGGCGCAGGACCCGCGGTTATTGCCGGTGTTGAGGGAGCAGATTTCGATTACACGGCAGTTCTGGATGTATTGCCGCGAGGATCTGAGGAAGTTGAAGCGGATTACGTTGCTGTGGGACTACATCCGGGAAGTGACGGAGCAGAATCAGGGGTTGTTGATGGGGGAAACGCGGGAGATGCGGTTTGCGGTTTAAAGGGCCATCAACGACGATTCGCTTTAAATTGCAGGACGTTTCCTAGAGACTCTCCAAGCTATTGCGCCTTAGGGTTCGAGTCACTAGCCTCCGTGTCTCGCTGACATCAGCGAACGGGTTTAGCGACCCGAACCCGGACACAGCCACCAACGGCAAGCGTTTCTGCTCGCCGCTATCGTGTTATGGCGGCTGTGCGTGGGAGACCTTCGGGTCTGCCGGGTCCTGGGTCCGGTTCGCTAACCTGCGTACAGCTGCCACCCTTTCATGTTTAGCGACATGAATGGGTGGTTCCTAAAACTCCCAGGTATAGATCATGACTAAAATCGTCCCCGATCCACCCCTTTCCTCCATCACCACCCTCGGCGTCGTCACCTTCGGTGATTACGGCGAAAACGAAAAACCCCTGTTCCGCATCAATCCCGGCATGCCGATTGAACAAGCCCTGGAACACGCCTCCACCCTGCTCTTCTACTCCAAAAAACTCGCCATGGAAGCCGCCATGGATGTGCGCGGCGAACACTACGCATGGGCCGCGCATTACCTGTGCGAGATGGGCAAAGCCGTGGTCGATGACCTGACGCAGGCGATGACGCCAGACCGTTAAGCGAACACCGTTCAACTTTGAGAGCGGGCTTGCTCGCGAAGGCGGTGTGTCAGGCAATAAATCCTTGCCTGGATGACCGCCATCGCGGGCAAGCCCGGCTCCCACAGTTGAGCTGCGCCGGGCACAAAATTCAGGCCTTGCATAAATAAGTGTGGGAGCGGGCTTGCGAGCGGTGGGTCAGGCAATAGATTCTTGGCTGAATAACCGTATTCGCGAGCAAGCCCGCTCCCACAGTCGAGCTGCGCCGAGCACAAAATTCAGGCCTCGCACAAATAAGTGTGGGAGCAGGCAAGCCAGCTCCCACATTTGATTGCATTGCAAAATTGGGTTTGGGTGAAGCGCTTAGTCGGCGATGACTACGATCGACACGCGCCGGTTCTCGGTACGCCCGGCCGCGGTGGTGTTGGGCGCTACCGGTTCGCTGCTGCCCAGGCCACGCAGTTGGATGTTCTCTTCCTTCATCCCTACACCCGTCAGCACCTTGCCTACGCTTTTCGCGCGGCGCAGGGACAGTTGCTGGTTGTAGGTTTCTTTACCCGACGCATCGGTATGGCCGTCCACACGCACGCGCTGGATGCCTACGCTGACCAGGGCCTTGCCGATGCGCTCGACGATCTCGGTGCTGGGGGCGTTGAGGGTTTCCACATCACTGCCGAACAGCACTTTGCCGGACAGGCCGAAAGCCCAACCTTCATCCGTCAGTTCAAACCCTTGCTGCTTGAGGACGGCCACTTGCGCCGGGGTCAGGCCTTTGGGCGGCGCCGTCTGGCAACCGCCGAGTGCCAGGCAGGCCACCAACAAGGTGATAAACAGCATGCGCGCAGTAGAGAACAAGGGATCAACTCCTGTGATGAATTGTGGCGGCAGTGGGTTCCGATTCCGCCGTTTGCTGGCCGCCCTGAGAAGAGCGTTTGGCTTGATACATCGCCGCATCGGCGGCATTGAGCAACGTGCCGGGGGTGGCGCCATGTTCAGGGTAGATGGCGATGCCGATACTCAGAGAGGTCAACACCTGAGTGTTGCCTGGCAACTGGATCGGCACGTCCATGCTGGCAATGATTTTGTCGGCGATGCGCTGGGCATCCTCGGGCTTGTGCAGGGGCGTTAACAGGATCGCGAACTCATCGCCGCCCAGGCGCGCCACCAGGTCATCGTCGCGCAGTTGCGCACGCACGCGCTCGGCGACGGCCACCAGCACGGCATCGCCGGCGGCATGGCCGAAGTTGTCATTGATGTCTTTAAAGCGGTCGCTGTCGAGAAACAGCACCGCGACGCGTCCGTTGACCTTGGCGGCGCTGCGCAGGGCGCGGATCAACCGGCCTTCGAAGAACGCGCGGTTGGGCAGGCCGGTCAGGCTGTCGTGGCTGGCCTGGTGCGCGAGGGTTTCGTTTTCGCTTTGCAGGTGGCTTTGCCAGGCTTCCATCTCGCCGAGCAGGGCGTTGAAGTCGCTGCCGAGGCTGTCGAGTTCGGCGATCTGCGCCGGTGGTACGCGCTGGTCGAAGTCTCGCTCGCTGCGGGCGGCGTGGGCCACGGCGGCGAGGCGTTGCAGCGGGCCCGTAATGCCGCGCAATAGACGGCGCGCCAAGTGCAAGGCGACCCAGGCACTGAGGGCGGTGCAGATGAGAATCCCGGCCAGGCCGCTGAGCAGAAACCGCAGCAAACTGCCGCCGTGGCCGACGATGTGGATGCTGCCGATGGTTTGCCCCTGATGCAAAATCGGCTGGCTGATGGGCTGTTCAAGCAGGGTACGCGCCAGCTCCAACTCGACCCGCGACAGCATTCCGGTGTCTGGCCGTTCCCAGTGCGCCAGCAACTTGCCACTGGCGTCGAAGACGTCGGCCTGGGCCACTTCTTCGGTGGAGGCAATCAAACTGAGGGCCTCGGTGGCCGCCGCGCTGTCGTTGAACACCACCGCCGCTTCCACGGTGTAGTTGATAGAGCGCGCGATCAAATGCAGGTTGTGTTCGGCATATACGCGCAGCGCCAGCACGCCGAGCAGGGTCAGCGACACACTGGCCAGAATTACGGCCACCAGTGCCAGAATCAAATGCCCGCGACCAATGACCGAGCGCAGGGTCGGCCGTGCCTTTTCGATACTCATGGTGCTGGCGCTCGACGACGGGACAACTGCAGCACGCTGGGGTGAATGCGTACGCCGCTGCGGGCGACGGAGTCCAGGTTGACCTCGAACGACACTTGCTCATCCGCCACGCGCAGGCAGAACAGGCTGCCGACGGTGCATTGGTCGCCGCCTTCGCTGATGCTCAACACCGGGTGGCCGATCAACGAAGCAAACAGGCGGCTGCGCTCATCATCGGAGAGTTTGCCGATGTACACGGCGTCACAGGTACTGACGATATCGGGGTTGTCGGCCAGCAAACGCCGCACCACCACCGGACGGCCAGTGGCTTGGGTTGTACCTTTGACCAGGTCGTCGGTGTATTGAGTCGGCCCGACGATACACAGCCGCAGCTGCGCGGGTTCCACCGGCCAACGGGCGTAACTGAGGATACCGAGCACCACTTGCGTCACCGACTGCGCGCGGTGATCTGCCAGGCTGGGCGGCTGGGCAAATGCCCCCGGCGCGAGCAGGCACAGCACCGCCACCAGTAACAGGCGTCTCCAGCTCAAACTGCGCTTTGTGGGCGAGACAGCCACGTTCATGCAGCGATACTCTCAGGTGGTGTTTCAGGGGGATGCCGCAACGATAGCACAGCGGCGGAAAACCCCGCGAAGCCGGGACTTCGTGGGTACCGCCATTTTTTCAGAAAAATCAGACAACTGAATCAGAAATATCTGATAACCGATCAGTCGGTTTCACCCGGTGCGGCGTCCAGTTCCAGCATCAAGCCACTCAAGCGCTTGACCTTGCGCCGTACGGCCTCCTCAAACACACCGCCGCGAGGTTCGATCAGGCTGAACCAGCGTTTGGCCCGAGTGATACCGGTGTAAATCAGCTCTTTGGTCAGCACCGGGTTGAGGGCGTCTGGCAGGATCAGCGCGGTGTGGGTAAATTCCGAGCCCTGGGATTTGTGCACGGTCATGGCGTACACGGTTTCCACATCATTCAGACGGCTGGGCAATACAAAACGCACGCCGCCCTGGCCGTCGTTACGCGGGAACGCCACGCGCAGCACCTGAGGGCCGCCGTCGCTTTCGGGCAGTTTAAGGGCGATACCAATGTCGCCGTTCATCAGGCCCAGGCCGTAATCGTTGCGGGTCATCAGCACCGGGCGACCTTCGTACCATTGGTCGTCGCCTTCGATCAGCTTCACTTTGCGCAAGGCAGCGGTAATACGCGCGTTCAGCCCTTCCACGCCCCACGGGCCTTTGCGCACGGCGCAGAGCAGTTGAAAGGCATCGAAGGCTTGCAGCAATTGTTGCGCCCAGTGGGTCCAGGCCGGGTCTTCACGCGGGGTGTCGAGCGCCGGGCGCGCGCTTTGCAGCAGGTTCAGGTAAAAGCGATAACCCTGGGCGCCGCCGCCCTGCCCGTCCAGCACCAGGCGCTCCAGGGCATGATCATGCTCGCCTTTGAGGCTGACGCAGAACAAGTCGTCGTGGCTGCGCGCGGCCAGCAGTTTGCGCGCGGCTTCGGCGTTTTGCTGGTTGACCCAACGCGCCAGTTGACCGATGCCGCTGCCTTCGCCGAAACGCCGCGAGTAGCGCAGCATGACCACTTGCTGGGCCAGTGGGCGGCTGCCGTCGAGGTCTTCCTGCAAGCCGCTGGCGCTGAGGTTTTCGCCGCTGACGGCTTGCAGCCATTGGCGCGTGGCCGGGTTGTACCAGCCGGCTTCGGCGTCGCGGCACAAGTCGCCGAGTACGGCGCCGGCCTCGACCGACGCGAGTTGGTCCTTGTCGCCCAGCAGCACTAAACGCGCATGGGGCGGCAAGGCGTCCAGCAGGTTGGCCATCATTTCGAGGTCGATCATCGAGGCTTCGTCGACCACCAGCACGTCCAGCGGCAACGGGTTGCCGAGGTGATGACGGAAGTGCCGTGTGCCCGGGCGGCTGCCGAGCAGGCGGTGAACGGTGGTGACTTGTGTCGGGATTTTTTCCCGCACGCTGTCGGGCACGGTCAGCGACTGCACTTGCTGGCTGATCGATTCAGTCAGGCGTGCGGCGGCTTTGCCCGTCGGTGCCGCCAGGCGGATGCGCAACGGGCTGCCGGCTTCCACGGCGGGTGCCTGCAGCAACGCGAGCAAGCGCACCACGGTGGTGGTTTTGCCGGTGCCGGGGCCGCCGGTGACAATGCTGAACGCGCCACGAGTCGCCAGGGCGCAGGCCAGCTTTTGCCAGTCGATGACGCCATCGGGCGGTGGCTGGTCGAACAGGTTGTTCAAGCGCTGCGGCAAATCGGCGGCGACGTTTTCCTGAGTGGCCAAACGCAGGCGCAACGCCGTGTCGATACGCCGTTCGTAGGTCCAGTAGCGGCGCAGGTACAAGCGTTTGCCCGACAGCACGAGTGGGCGGCTTTGGGCTGACTCACTGCCATCGACGGCCAGCGCGACCAAGTGACTGGCGGCCAGCGCATGGCACCAGTGCGCGCCGTCGAGGCCGTCGAGCAATTGCGACGGCAGCAGCATGGCGCCGGTTTGCAGGTCGCCTTCGGGCGGCAATGACAAGGCGAAATCGGGTGCCTTGAGGGTTTCGAACAGGTCGAGGCACACGTGGCCGTGACCGAGTTGGTGGCTGGTCAACGCCGCGGCGAGCAATACCAACGGGTCGGCTTGCGGGTCGAGCTCATGCAGGAAGCCAACAAAGGCTTTGTCCAGGGCGCGCAGCCAACCGCGATCCACCCAACGTTCCAGCAGTTGCAGCAGGTCGGCGGCGCGGCTGAGGGGCATCAGCGCCTCGAGCGGTAATGGCGACAGGCTCATAACAACACTCCTTGTTCCCAGGCGGGCTCAACCTTGGGCGGGATGGGCTTGCCCTGGAACAGCAAGTCCAGGCCTTCGATCAGTTCCCGTGGTGGCCGGGTGAAATACGCGCCTTTGCTCACAGACTCGGTGCCCCGCAGGAACAGGTACAGCGCGCCGCCGACGTGGCGGTCGTAGTCATAGTGCGGCAGGCGCGCCTTCAACTGGCGGTGCAGGGCCAGCAGGTAAAGGACGTATTGCAGGTCGTACCGATGCTCAAGGATCGACTGTTCCATGGCGTCCCAGGTGTAGGCCGAATCGTCGGGGCCGAGCCAGTTGGATTTGTAGTCGGCCACGTAATAGCGCCCGTCGTGTTCGAAGGTGAGGTCGATAAAACCCTTGAACATGCCGTTGAGCAGCACCGGTTCGGCGGCGACACGGGATACGCCGTTGTGGGTGTGCTGGCACACCAGCTTGTCGAGGGCGAGCACGTCGACTTTATGGCTGGCGAACCAGAATTCCATTTCGATTTGATACTGCTGCAGGCTGATCAGGGTGACGTGATCGTTGTCCACAGGCAGCGGGGTCTGCAACACGTGACCGAGCCAACCGCTGAGGGTGACAATCCAGCCTTCCCAATTGCGGCGGTTACAGCGCGCGCCGACAGCCTTTTCGATCGCCTCCGGGGTCACGTTAAAACCCTCTTCGCCCGCCCATTCGAGCAGGCCGTGGAGGAAGGTGCCGGGATTCGGGCCGCGTGGGAAACGGTGAATGTCGCCGCCGGACGCCGCCACTTCGCGCGGTGCGTCGGGGTCCAGCCGCTCGTCGTCGAACAGCTTCTGGGCTTGTGGGCTTTCTGGCGCTTCAAGGGTGGCGGCGCTCATGCTGTCGCCGATTCTCAACGCGCTGTAGGACGCGATCCACCAGTTTTCGGCGGCCTTGCGCTTGGGCAATAACGGCGCGAGCAAGGCGGCGGTGTTGCGTGGCGGGTGGAACAGGATGTCCTGGGCGTCGGGCACTTGGGCGTAGTGGATTGCCGCGCAGCCTTCCTGCACGTCCAGCAGCCAGCGCGCCAGGCCGGCGGATTCACCCAGCGATGCACCGGCACCAAGCAAGTAGCCCAGGGCTGACAGGTGCAACACCGAACTGTTGCTGTTGCCGCGCTTGAGGTCGGCAATGCCGAGCCAGCACGCGTGTTTGGCGCGGGTCAGGGCCACGTAGAACAAACGCAGGTCTTCGGCCAGGCGCTCGTCGTCCGCCTGCGCGATCAACTCGGCGGTCGGGCGCAGGCTGACTTGGGATTTGCCGTTTTCATCGTGGTAGTGAAGCGGTAAACGACTGCCGTCGACCGGCTTGGCCGAGCAGATGAACGGCAGGAACACCAGGTCGTACTCCAGGCCTTTGGATTTGTGAATAGTCACGACCTTGACCAGTTGCTCATCACTTTCCAGGCGCAGGATCTGTTCTTCACCGGCCTGACCGGACAGCGCGAGGTGTTCGGCCAAGTGGCGGATAAGCGCCTGTTCGCCGTCGAGCTCCGACGCGGCTTGTTGCAATAATTCGCTGAGGTGCAACAGGTTGGTCAGTACCCGCTCGCCATCGCTGCGGGCGATCAGGGTTTGCGGCAATTTGAAATCGTGAAGCAAGCGCCGCAGCATCGGCAGCACGCCTTGGGTGCGCCAGATCGCACGGTAGCCACGGAACTGCATGACGCGGGTTTCCCACGCCAGTTCGTCCTGGTTCAGACGCTCCAGTTCCGGCAGCGACAGGTTCAGGGTGACGCAGGCCAAGGCGGCGCGCAGCGGGCGCTCGACGTCGGGCTCGGCGCAGGCCTTTAGCCAGGCGAGCAGGTCGTGGGCTTCCTGAGCGGCGAATACCGAGTCCTTGTCGGACAGATAAACGCTGCGCACACCACGGGCGGCCAGCTCGGCGCGCACGGCTTGGGCTTCCTTGCCGTCGCGCACAAGGATGGCGATGTCTGACGGGAGCACGCCTTTAAAGCTGCCGTCCGGCTGTAGGAAACCTGCCGTGCCCTGCTGGCCGCCATTGAGCAATTCAACAATCTGCGTGGCACAGGCGGCGGCCAGTTGCTGGCGATACAGCACATTTGAAACCGGCTGATCCGTGGGCAGATGCCAGAGGTTCAGCGCCGGGAGTGTGTCGCCGTTGACCTGCAACTTCTCCTTACGACCCTGGGACAATACCGAGTGAAACGGCACCGGGTTGTCGCCATTCGGCTCGCGGAACAAAAACGCACCTCGGCCTTTTTCCGCACGCTGGAACACATGGTTCACCGCCTCAACCATCGCGTGGCTGGAGCGGAAGTTGGTGCCCAGGGTGTGATGGCGGCCGGTGGTGGACTGGCGGGCGCGCAAGTAGGTGTAGATGTCGGCGCCACGGAAAGCGTAGATCGCCTGCTTGGGGTCGCCGATCAGGAACAGGCCACTGTCGAGGTGGTTTTCTTCGATGCGGTAGATGCTGTCGAAGATGCTGTATTGCACCGGGTCGGTGTCCTGGAATTCGTCGATCAGGGCCACCGGGAACTGCTCGCGAATCACACTCGCCAGGCGCTCGCCGCCGTCCGATTGCAGGGCAGCATTGAGGCGGATCAGCATGTCGTCGAAGCCCATTTCGGCGCGGCGGCGTTTTTCTTCTTCGAAGCGTTTACCCACCCAGCCGGCGGCGTGTTGCAGCACGGCGGCGTCGGGCGTTGGCAAGGCGTCGAGGCTGGCCTTGAGCCCGGCCATGGCGTAGATGCCGGGGTGACGTGGCGGTTCGCCCTTCCAGGCTTCGGCCATGCCATCCGGCGTGAGGCGGGTGAAACCGGTGCCGATGTCGAGTTGTTCGAGGCTTTCGTCTGCGGCCCAGGCGCTGATTTTTTCGAACCAGGGTTCGAAGTAGCGGGCCTGCATTTTGCGGCCGTCGACAGCTTTGGCGGCCACGGCTTGCAGGCAGATATCGCGCAATTCTGCGGCCCATTGTTGCCACGGGGCTTTGAGGGTTGTCAGCGCTTCGCGGCGCTCTTGCAGGCAAGCCGTGATCAGCTCGGCAGGCTCGCGGGTTTCATCGGTTGGCCGTTCGCTGCCGAACAGTGCGCGCACCCGTGGCATCAACGCAGCCGGGCCGCCCCAATTGTTGCGCACCCAGTTGAGCGCGTCGTCGTGCATGGGGTAGCAGAACAAGCGCCAGTAGTCGCGCAGCACTTCGCCGAGCAGGTCGCTGTGGTCGGTTTCCAGGGTTTGGGTGAACAGGCTGCCGCTGTCGAACGCGTGTTCGCGCAGCATGCGCTGGCACCAACTGTGGATGGTCGAAACGGCGGCTTCGTCCATCCATTGCGCAGCGATGTCGAGGCGATTGGCGCAGGCCGGCCAATACTCGGCGGCGTATTCGTCACGCAGGTCGGCGATGAGGGCGTCGGGCTGTTCGATCTCGTCGCGGAAGAACCGCGCAGCCTCGGCGAGGCGGATGCGGATACGTTCGCGCAGCTCTTTGGTGGCGGCGTCGGTGAAGGTCACCACCAGAATTTGTGGCGGCAGAAGTTCGCGGTCAAAGCCGGACTCATCGCCACCATGGCCGAGCACCAGGCGCAGGTACAGGGCGGAAATGGTGAAGGTTTTGCCGGTGCCGGCGCTGGCTTCGATCAGTTGGCTGCCTTTCAGCGGGAAGGCCAGGGCCAAGGGTTTGCTAGTCATGCGCTGGCCTCCTCGCCGGTGAGTGATCGCCAGGGGGCGTTGACCAGCGGGCGATACAGGGTTTCGGCCCAGCCTTCGAATTCTTCGCTGGCGATGAGCGCGGCGAAGTCCGGAAACTGGCGGGTGAGCGCCGGGGTTTCGCGGCGCTCGCCGTCGGTGGTTATGCCATCGCCTTCGTAGGCTTTGCCCGCGGCAGCCATTGCTTTGGCGGGGTCGGTTTGGCCGAGCCAGGCGAAGGCGGTCTTGACGGCCACGGGCAGCGGTTTGCGCATGCCGGTGTGCCAGGCCAATAGCAGGTTGCCGAGGATTTCCCGGGCTGCGCAGTTATCCAGCGGGGGCAGTAACAAGGTGTCGTCGCTGGCGACTAAACCGGTGCTCAGCGGCAGGCCGCACGCGCAGGCAACGACGTGATTAACCCATGGCCGAATCAGCCGATGCCATTTGCGCGTTTTGATTGAGCCGATGCTGTTGGGGATGGTGGTGACGCTTAACAATCCGCCATCACTGCGCCGATGCAAGCCGCTGATCCAGCCTTCCAACTGAATGCCTTCATGCTCAAAACTGATCGGCTCAGCTCCCGGATGCGGGGTTGGCCAGAGGGCCAGTAAGTGTTGATAACGTTGCAGCAGGTCGGGCAGCGGTTCGATCAGTTCGTTGCGCAGGCATTCACCGAAACCGACCATGGGCAGCAGGCCACTGCCTTGCAAGCGCAGGGCCTGGGCGTTAAGGGCCTGGTCGATGTGATCGGGCTGGGTCAGTGCGGCGTTAAGCAGGCTGTCACTGAGGCTGTAGCGTTGCAGCGCGTCGAGGACGAAGGGTTCCTCATCGGCCAACGGCACTTCGGCGGCTTCAAAAAATACTTTCAGACGCTGGCTGAAGAAGTGTTTGACCGGGTTACGCAGGAAATCCTGCAACTGGCCCAGGGTCAGGGGTTCTTCCTGTTGGTGTTGCGCCAGTTCGTCTTCGTTGGCGATTCTGGCTGACGCTTCGTGCAACAACTGCCATTCGCGGGCGTAGCTGAACAGTGAGTCGCCCTCATGAAAATAGCGTGCACTGAACGGTTGGAGTGGGTGTTCCTGGGTCATCGCTTCCAGCAGCGGTTTTTCTGCGTTCGCGTTGTGCCAGCCGCTGGCGAGGTGGTCGCGCAGTTGGCCGATGAGCACTGAGGCCGGGCGGTCACTGTTGTCGCGGATGCTGCGACCGACCCAGCTGATATAGAGCTGGTCGCGGGCGGACAGCAGGGCTTCGAGCAGCAGGTAGCGGTCATCTTCACGGCGTGAACGGTCGCCGGGGCGGTAGTCGCTGCCCATCAGGTCGAAGTCCAGCGGCGGTTGCGCGCGCGGGTAATCGCCGTCGTTCATGCCAAGCAGGCAGACGAGCTTGAACGGGATGGCGCGCATCGGCATTAAAGTACAGAAATTGACAGCACCGGCGAGGAAGCGTTGGGACAGGCGCCCTTGGTCCAGGCCGGCGAGCCAGGCCTCGCGGACTACGGTGAGCGGTAACTCGTCCTGCAGACCGACGGACTCGCAGGTTTCCAGCCAGGTTTCCCTGAGTTGTTCGAGTTGGCTCAACAGGTAGTCGTCATGCTCGCTGGAGGGCAGGAAGAACAGTTGCATCAGGCGTTGCAGGCGCTCGCCCCACTGCTGTGGTGTTGCAGGTTGTGACAAGGCCTGATGGGCGTCGTTGAGCGCGTCGAGCAAGGCGACCAGAGGGCCGATCAGAGCCGCGTCGAGGCCGCCGATTTCGTCGTAGGGCTCGATGCCGTCGCACGCGATACCGGTGCCGACGGCATAACCCAGCAACATGCGGCGCAGGCCAAATCGCCAGCTGTTTTGCTCGAGTTCTGTTGGCAGACCGAGGCCCGCACGTTGCTCGGCGTTGAGCCCCCAACGAATGCCGGCGCCTTCGATCCAGCGGTGCAGCGTAGGCAGGTCGCGTTCCTTGATGGCGAAACGTTCGCGCAAGGCGGGGACGTCGAGCAGGTCGAGGATTTCGCTGACAGGGAACCGGCTGTCCGGGAGTTTCAGCAAGTGTTCGACGGCGATCAGCAGCGGGTCGCGGCCGCGCTGGCCTTGGTCGGTCAGGGTGAACGGGATGAAACGCGGGTCATGTCGATCAAGCTGGCCGAACACGGCGCGAATGTGCGGCGCGTAGCTGTCGACGTCGGGGACCATGACGATGATGTCGCGCGGGCGCAGCGTGGGGTCGGCGCTGAAACGCTGGAGCAATTGGTCGTGGAGGATTTCCACTTCGCGTTGGGCGCTGTGGGCGATGTGGAAGCGGATCGAGGTGTCGCTCTCAAGGTCGACGGCGGGCCACAGGTCGCGGGTTTCGTTGAGTGGGCGCAGTTCGAGAATGTCGTCCTGGAGCTGGTTGAGCAGCGTGGTGGGCTCGCTGTCGCTGAACAGGTCGATGCGGCCATCACGGAAGGCGGCGCGGTAACTGTTTGGGTCATCGTAGCTGTCCAACAGGCTGATGTAGTCTCGGCCCTGTTTGCCCCAGGCGGCCAACAGCGGGTGGGCGTGTTGGTGCAGGGTTTGCGGGTCGATGGTGACCGGCATGCCGGCCTTACGTGCCTGGCGTTTGTATTCGTTACGCAGCAGGTCTTTGTCGGCGACGATGTCGGACCAGTGGTGGCGGCAAGGGTTATGCACGCAGAGCAGGACCTGGCTGAAACGTGCGAGGCCGGCGAGTGCTTCCAGTGCTTGCGCGGGCAGCGAGGAAATACCGAAAACGATCACTCGGGACGGTAGGCCTTGGGGCGCTTGTTCAAGGGCGTTGATGCGTTCGATGAACCGCTGGTGTACGCCGGCGCGGCTTTCGGCCATGCCCTCTTCACCCACATCCAACAGCAATGCGCGCCACAATTCGGCTTGCCAGCAGTTAGCGGGATTCAAGGGTTTGGATTCGCCTCGGCCGTTGCGCAGTTGGTGGCGGCCAGCGGCCCAGTCTTCCAGCCAGTCGGCACGGTAGACCTGGTATTGGTCAAACAGGTCGGCCAGACGCTCGGCGAGTTGGTAGCGTTTGCGCAGGTCGGTGTCGTGCGTAAGGAAGCGCTGTAGTGGTTCGAAGTGCGGTTGATCGATGAGTTCAGGGAGCAGGCGCATGAGGCGCCAGGTCAGTGGGGCTTTATCTAGCAGGGACTTGGGCGGGATTTCATCCTTGCCCAGAACCATGCGGTAGAGCTGCCACATGAAACTGCCGGGCAGTTGCACGTCGATTGCCGCTGCGATACCGCAGCCGCCCATGTCGTCATCTTCCGGGTCTTCGGCCAAGGCCAGTTTTAGCCATTGGGCGATACCGTTGCTTTGTACCAAGGCGATTTCGTTTTCCAGCGGCGCCAGTGGATAGCGACGCATCCAACTGACCACCAGGCTGCGCAGTTCGTCCAGACGGTTGCCGTGAACCACCATGAATCCAGCGCTGAGGGACGTCGCATCCGGCATAACGGCTTCCTTGGGAAAAGCAAAATCGAGGCATGGACTTTAGCATTGAAGGCGACCGCAAGCTGCAAGCGAGGCGGGCCGGATTAAGCGCTGGTGACAGGAATGTTTTCGACCGCCCAAAACAAAACCCCTGTTTGCGTTAGCAAACAGGGGTTCTGGAATTTAATCTTGACGATGACCTACTCTCACATGGGGAAACCCCACACTACCATCGGCGATGCATCGTTTCACTACTGAGTTCGGGATGGGATCAGGTGGTTCCAATGCTCTATGGTCGTCAAGAAATTCGGGTACTGAGTCGTGGCCAGTTGGCCTCGCTTCAGCAAATTGGGTATGTGATAGCTTTCGGTGTTTTTCGTGAGATCGAACTTTCGGTTCTATCGTCTTCACACACCGCAATCTGATGCTCTTTCGAGTTCTCAAATTGCTTGGGTGTTATATGGTCAAGCCTCACGGGCAATTAGTATTGGTTAGCTCAACGCCTCACAGCGCTTACACACCCAACCTATCAACGTCGTAGTCTTCGACGGCCCTTCAGGGAACTCAAGGTTCCAGTGAGATCTCATCTTGAGGCTAGTTTCCCGCTTAGATGCTTTCAGCGGTTATCTATTCCGAACATAGCTACCCGGCAATGCCACTGGCGTGACAACCGGAACACCAGAGGTTCGTCCACTCCGGTCCTCTCGTACTAGGAGCAGCCCCTCTCAAATCTCAAACGTCCACGGCAGATAGGGACCGAACTGTCTCACGACGTTC
>NZ_JAFCTN010000006.1:70397-210428 GCF_049896045.1 Pseudomonas sp. PWP3-1b2 | reverse complement strand
TTGAGCGTCAACCAGCAGCAGAACGGAGTCAACCATCGACATTACGCGTTCTACTTCGCCGCCGAAGTCGGCGTGGCCCGGGGTGTCCACGATGTTGATGTGGTAGCCGTTCCAGTTGATAGCGGTGTTTTTAGCCAGGATGGTAATACCGCGCTCTTTTTCCTGGTCGTTGGAGTCCATCACGCGCTCGTCGTTGAGCTCGTTGCGCTCCAGGGTGCCGGATTGACGCAGGAGTTTGTCTACCAGGGTGGTTTTACCATGGTCAACGTGAGCAATGATGGCGATGTTACGTAGATTTTCGATCACTTGTGTATCTCGATCAGAGGATTCGGTGTGCTGACAGGTCGTGGCAGCGATTAACAGTAGAGTCAGGCCTTGCCGTTACAGCTTGACGGCAGAGTCGGGGGGCCGGTGACGCAGGCCACAGGCAAACAGCCCCGGGCTCTTAGCTCGGTCGATAAACGCGCACATTGGCATGCCCCTCACTGAGCAAATGGTGGGCATGCAGGCGACTCATCACGCCTTTGTCGCAATACAACAGGTACTGACGGCTGTTATCCAGTTCCTTGAAACGCGCGTTCAGTGCGTAGAACGGCAGCGTTTGCACGTCGATGCCAGCGATTTCCAGCGGCTCATCTTCCGTGGCATCCGGGTGACGGATGTCGACGACGATCTGGCCCGCCAGGGCTTCGCTGACTTCTTCGATTTTTACGTCCTGGCCCAATTCGTCGATAACGCGATCGATCGGGACCATTTTGGCGTTCTCGAGCGCACGCTCCAGAACGGCCATATCGAACTGTTGTTCTTCATACTCCACGCGGTTGCGCTTGGCGTGGGTCTTGGGGTTCACCGAAATGACCCCGCAATATTCAGGCATGTGCTTGGCGAAATCCGCCGTGCCGATTTCTTCGGCCAGGTCGATGATGTCCTGCTTGTGACTGGCGATCAGCGGGCGCAATACCAGCTTTTCGGTCACGCAGTCGATCAAAGACAGGTTCGGCAGCGTCTGGCTGGCCACCTGGGAAATCGCCTCACCGGTCACCAGAGCGTCGATCTGCAACTGATCGGCGATCCTGGACGCGGCGCGCAACATCATACGCTTCAATACGACGCCCATATGACTGTTATCGACTTTGCCGAGAATTTCGCCGAGGACTTCCTCAAACGGCACACTGACAAATAACACGCGCTGGGAGCTGCCGTACTTCTTCCAGATGAAGTGCGCGACTTCCATCACGCCCAATTCATGTGCACGCCCGCCCAGGTTGAAGAAGCAGAAGTGGCTCATCAGGCCGCGGCGCATGATCTGGTACGCGGCCACCGTGGAATCGAAACCGCCGGACATCAATACCAGGGTCTGTTCCAGGGCGCCCAGCGGGTAGCCGCCGATGCTGTTGTGCTGGCTGTGGATCACAAACAACCGTTGGTCGCGAATTTCCATGCGCACTTCAATTTGCGGTGCTTTCAGGGAAATTCCGGCGGCGCCGCACTCGCGACGCAGCTTGCTGCCGACGTATTTTTCGATGTCCATGGAGCTGAACGAGTGCTTGCCGGCGCGCTTGCAGCGCACTGAAAAAATCTTCCCCTCAAGCTCACTGCCAAAGTGCTGTTTGCACTTTTCGGTGACGTCGTCGAAGTCGCCCAGCGGGTACTCGTCGACCTGCAGAAAATGCGCGATGCCCGGCATGCAGCTCAGGCGCTCGGTCATGTCCTTCAAGGCTTTGGCGTCGGTCAGGCGGGTTTCCAGCTCGAGGTTGTCCCACACGCCATTCACCACCACAGCCGGGTCCAGGTCTCGGAGCACGGCACGGATGTTCTTGGCCAATTGACGGATGAAACGCATCCGTACCGGTCGGCTCTTGATGGTGATCTCGGGGAAGACTTTTACGATTAATTTCATGGAAACAGTGCGCGCTGGGCCTGCCGAAAAAGGGGGGCGCGGATTATAGCGGAAATCGCTCAAGGTTTAACCAGTTAATATGCATCGCACGTCACGCGCACCAAAACGGGTCATTTGCGCAAATAAGCGCTACATTGCAGTGCGCTTTTTATTCCGTTTCAACGGATTGCACCTTTATAGGGGCCATTTTGACGCAAAAAGGCCATGTTGGCGCACTGGCATGCAATTTGCTCTCTTGTGAGGCAGGTTGCCTTGGTCGAGTATTCGCGCCGGCATCACCAACATTCTAAGGGCTAACTCCACTACCCAGCCCGAAGCCACCCGGAGGACACCATGTCGAAGTCGGTTCAACTCATCAAAGATCATGACGTTAAATGGATTGATCTGCGCTTCACGGACACTAAAGGTACTCAGCACCACGTGACCATGCCGGCTCGCGACGCGCTGGATGATGCTTTCTTCGAAGAAGGCAAAATGTTCGACGGTTCCTCCATTGCTGGCTGGAAAGGCATCGAAGCCTCCGACATGATCCTGATGCCGGACGACAGCACTGCCGTTCTCGACCCGTTCACCGAAGACCCAACGCTGATCATCGTCTGCGACGTGATCGAGCCTTCGACCATGCAAGGCTACGACCGTGACCCACGTGCGATCGCCAAGCGTGCCGAGGAATACCTGAAGTCGACCGGTATCGGCGACACCGTATTCGTAGGTCCAGAGCCAGAATTCTTCATCTTTGATTCGGTCAAGTTCAAGTCCGACATCTCTGGCTCCATGTTCAAGATTTTCTCCGAGCAAGGTTCGTGGATGTCCGACCAGGACATCGAAGGCGGCAACAAAGGCCACCGTCCGGGCGTCAAAGGCGGCTACTTCCCGGTTCCTCCGTTCGACCACGACCACGAAATCCGTACCTCCATGTGCAACGCCATGGAAGAAATGGGCCTGGTCATCGAAGTTCACCACCACGAAGTGGCGACTGCCGGCCAGAACGAAATCGGCGTGAAGTTCAACACCCTGGTGGCCAAGGCTGACGAAGTTCAAACCCTGAAGTACT
The DNA here is from genome assembly GCF_049896045.1 of Pseudomonas sp. PWP3-1b2. Taxonomy (NCBI): domain Bacteria; kingdom Pseudomonadati; phylum Pseudomonadota; class Gammaproteobacteria; order Pseudomonadales; family Pseudomonadaceae; genus Pseudomonas; species Pseudomonas sp. PWP3-1b2. Next base: position 207,474 of record NZ_JAFCTN010000006.1, on the reverse strand, counting down.
GCGTACACAACGTGGCTGATGCCTACGGCCGTACCGCTACCTTCATGCCCAAGCCTCTGTACGGCGATAACGGTTCGGGTATGCACGTTCACCTGTCCATCGCCAAAGATGGCAAGAACACCTTCGCTGGCGAAGGTTATGCCGGCCTGTCCGACACCGCCCTGTACTTCATCGGCGGCATCATCAAGCACGGTAAGGCCCTGAACGGCTTCACCAACCCGTCGACCAACTCCTACAAGCGTCTGGTCCCAGGTTTCGAAGCGCCGGTAATGCTGGCCTACTCGGCCCGTAACCGTTCCGCCTCGATCCGTATTCCTTACGTGTCCAGCCCTCGCGCTCGCCGTATCGAAGCACGTTTCCCGGATCCGGCAGCCAACCCGTACCTGGCTTTCGCAGCCCTGGTAATGGCTGGCCTGGACGGTATCCAGAACAAGATCCACCCAGGCGATGCCGCCGACAAAAACTTGTACGACCTGCCGCCTGAAGAGGCCAAAGAGATCCCACAAGTGTGCGGCAGCCTGAAAGAAGCCCTGGAAGAACTGGACAAGGGCCGTGCGTTCCTGACCAAGGGCGGCGTATTCAGCGACGACTTCATCGATGCTTACATCGAGCTGAAAAGCGAAGAAGAAATCAAGGTTCGCACCTTCGTACACCCACTGGAATACGAGCTGTACTACAGCTGCTGATCCGGTAGCGCCGCGTAAAGTGGCGTGATGAAAAAAGACCGCCTTCGGGCGGTCTTTTTTTTGCCCGGAATTTAGCTGGCCGGGACGTGGCGATCGAGCATCCTGGCGGCTATCTGCGTGCCCATTGCACTGAGTTGGTGAATGGCCAGGGCCGCATCGCGGTGCTTGCCGTGCAGGTTTTCGGACAGGTCCAGCAGCAGCGTGCTGACGCAGGAGAAGGTTTCAAAACTGCTGATCATCAAGGCTTCGTCGTCGGCGTCGGGGGCGATGATGAAGACGGATGGGGGTGGATTGGGTGTTGGCTTGAACATTTTCTACATTCCTCCAATGAGGCCGCCTTCGCTTCGCTACTAAACGAAAGGGTGGCGGCTGTGCGCAGGTTAGTAGACCGGTGAATGTAGAAGCCCGGCGCATCCGAGGATGCCCTGCGCACAGCCACCATCAAGCACAGATGGGGAATCTGATTGATGGAGAATGGACGACCTACAATTCGAATCCAGGCTACTAAACCTGATCGCTGATGATCAGCGACCGGGCAACCTTAGAGACGACAAGCCAGCCGTACAAGCCGGCGGATTCTGGCGTAACTGTAGGCAACCGCGCAAGTTGAGGTAGCCTGCGGCCGACGCCGCTCATAACCTGCCAACCCAATTAAAAAATGTGGGAGCTGGCTTGCCTGCGATAGCGCACTCTCAGCCACTTGTTGTATGACTGACACACCGCCATCGCGGGCAAGCCCGCTCCCACAGGAGATCACCCTTGAAGTTTCGACTTGTGTTCGCTCTGCTATTTTTCAGTGCAACAGCAAACGCCGCGCCCGCCAGCCTTGAACCGCTGCTCAACAGCATCGCCGCACGCCTGGCCATCGCCGACCAGGTGGCCTTGAGCAAATGGGACAGCCACAAGGCCGTGGAAGACCGCCCCCGCGAACAGGACGTGCTCGCCAGCGTGAGAACCCAGGCCCCGAGCTACAAACTCACACCAGACGCGGCCGCGCAGTTTTTCTCCGCCCAGATCGAAGCCAATAAACTGGTGCAATACACCCACTTGTCCGACTGGCATTTCAAGGGCAAAGCCCCCGACACCCCGCGCCCGGACCTGGTCGGGAAGATCCGCCCGGCGCTGGATGAGCTGCAAAAAAGCCTGCTGCAACAACTCGCCGACTTCAGCCCCGAACGCAGCAACCCTGAGTGCCCGCAATGGGTCGCGCGGGCTGTGCACCAACCGCTTTACGACCCACTGCAACAAATCGCAATGACGCGCGCCACCGCCGAGCTGTGCATTTACCAGCCTTGATGCGAACAGGGCCTGCGTCATTCCAGGCCCTTTCCCACATCATTATTGGAACACCGGAATTGTCTGATTCATCTCGGGCATTCATCCCTCTACGATGCGGCCCCCTCAACCGCCAATCGCTGACGGACTTTGTGATGAACCTCACCTGCAAGGCTCTATGCTCACTGGCGTTTGTGTGTAGCCCGCTGAGCGCAGCACAACCCGACAGCGACGCCGACGCCTGGACGGTTGAAGCGCCCTACCCCGGCAGCACAATCATCAACGCGCGCATCATCGGCGCCGCCGGGCACGCCGACAAAACCAGCATCGCAATCCTGCAGGTCGCCTGCTACAGCTCGCCGCCGCGCCCGATGATCTCGTTGCTCACCCACACCGACAAGCTGCACTTCAAGCCCGACATTTATGAAGGCCCCGACGCCCGCTCCACCGGCCCGCTGAGCCTGACCACCGGCTCCCTGCCCACCCGTACCTATCGCGTCAACGGCTACTACAGCGCAGAGCCCAGCCAGCAACATGGCGTGCTGTTCAAACTCACCATGCCCGCCAATCGCCAGGAGTTGCACGAGTGGATAGCCGGCGACATGCGCGGCCAACGCATCAAAATGACATTGCCCTCCGCCATTCCCGGTGACTTCCCTTTGACCGCCGAGTTTGTCCTGCCCCATGACAATGACGACCTGCACGACGTCATCAAACCCTGCCTGAACGATCGCAAGAAGACGCCCAAAAAACCGTCCTGAATACTCACAACCGCCTTAACCCTTCCCATGAGCTGTTCCTGAACAGACGTCACAAAACTGCACTATATTGGTGCGGCGCGGTGCACCCTTCCCACCTGATCAGCCCATTTTGGTTCGAAACTTCCCGAACAAGCTGGCAGAACGCCACAGTTTCGCGCTCAAAACAGCCATTTCAGGGCTTTCGCGCTTCTTTTCGGAGCCTTGGTTTGGTTTTTGCATTTTCCTTGTATCAGCGTGTGCCTCAAGCCCGCGCCTTGCTCCAAAAGAGGTCCTGATGACCATTAGCGATGCACTGCACCGTTTGTTACTCGACAACCTGACCACCGCGACCATCCTGCTCAATGCCGACCTGCGCCTTGAGTACATGAACCCGGCGGCGGAAATGCTCCTGGCCATCAGCGGCCAGCGCAGCCATGGGCAGTTCATCAGCGAATTGTTCACCGAGTCGGCCGAAGCCTTGAGCTCGTTGCGCCAGGCGGTGGAGCAGGCACACCCGTTCACCAAGCGCGAAGCGATGCTCACCGCCCTTACCGGCCAGACGCTGACTGTCGACTACGCCGTGACCCCGATCCTGAGCAACGGCGCGACCCTGCTGCTGCTCGAAGTGCACCCGCGCGACCGCCTGCTGCGCATCACCAAAGAAGAAGCGCAGCTGTCCAAGCAGGAAACCAGCAAGATGCTGGTGCGCGGCCTGGCGCACGAGATCAAGAACCCGCTGGGCGGGATTCGCGGCGCGGCGCAGTTGCTCGCGCGCGAGCTGCCGGAGGAGCATCTCAAGGACTACACCAACGTCATCATCGAAGAGGCCGACCGCCTGCGAAACCTGGTGGACCGCATGCTCGGCTCCAACAAGCTGCCGTCGCTGGCGATGACCAACGTGCACGAAGTGCTGGAGCGGGTCTGCCAATTGGTGGAAGCCGAGAGCCAGGGCTGCATCACCCTGGTGCGCGACTACGACCCAAGCATTCCCGACGTATTGATCGACCGTGAGCAGATGATTCAGGCGGTGCTCAATATTGTGCGCAACGCCATGCAGGCCATCAGCAGCCAGAACGAACTGCGCCTGGGCCGCATCAGCTTGCGTACCCGCGCCCTGCGCCAGTTCACCATCGGCCATGTGCGCCACCGCCTGGTGACCAAGGTCGAGATCATCGACAACGGCCCGGGCATTCCCGCTGAACTGCAGGAAACCATTTTCTTCCCCATGGTCAGTGGCCGCCCGGACGGTACCGGGCTGGGCCTGGCCATTACCCAGAACATCATCAGCCAGCACCAGGGTTTGATCGAATGTGAGAGCCATCCCGGCCACACGACCTTTTCGATCTTTCTGCCACTGGAACAAGGAGCCCCATCGACATGAGCCGTAGTGAAACTGTCTGGATCGTCGATGACGACCGTTCTATCCGCTGGGTCCTCGAGAAAGCCTTGCAACAGGAAGGCATGACCACCCAGAGCTTCGACAGCGCCGATGGCGTGATGAGCCGTTTGGCGCGCCAGCAGCCGGACGTAATCATCTCTGATATCCGCATGCCCGGCGCCAGTGGCCTGGACTTGCTGGCGCGGATTCGCGAGCAGCACCCGCGCTTGCCGGTGATCATCATGACCGCGCACTCGGACCTGGACAGCGCGGTGGCGTCCTATCAGGGCGGCGCCTTTGAATACCTACCAAAACCGTTCGACGTGGACGAGGCGGTGGCGCTGGTCAAGCGCGCCAACCAGCACGCCCAGGAACAACAGAGCCAGGAAGCCCCACCGGCCCTGACCCGCACCCCGGAAATCATCGGCGAAGCGCCGGCGATGCAGGAAGTGTTTCGCGCCATCGGGCGCTTGAGCCACTCCAACATCACCGTGCTGATCAACGGCGAGTCGGGCACCGGTAAAGAGCTGGTGGCGCATGCGCTGCACCGCCACAGCCCGCGAGCGGCTTCGCCGTTTATCGCGTTGAACATGGCGGCTATCCCGAAGGACTTGATGGAATCCGAGCTGTTCGGCCATGAGAAAGGCGCGTTCACCGGTGCAGCCAACCTGCGTCGCGGCCGCTTTGAACAGGCCGACGGCGGTACGCTGTTCCTCGACGAAATCGGCGACATGCCAGCCGACACCCAAACGCGCTTGCTGCGTGTATTGGCAGACGGCGAGTTCTATCGCGTTGGCGGGCATACGCCGGTCAAGGTCGACGTGCGCATCATCGCGGCGACTCACCAGAACCTCGAAACCCTGGTGCACGCGGGCAAGTTCCGTGAGGATTTGTTTCACCGCCTCAACGTGATCCGCATCCACATCCCACGCATGTCGGACCGCCGCGAAGACATCCCGACCCTCGCCCGCCACTTCCTCAGCCGCGCCGCGCAAGAACTGGCGGTTGAGCCGAAGTTGCTGAAAAGCGAGACCGAGGAATACCTGAAGAACCTGCCGTGGCCGGGCAACGTGCGCCAGCTAGAGAACACCTGCCGCTGGATCACCGTGATGGCGTCCGGGCGCGAAGTGCACATCAGCGACTTGCCGCCGGAGCTGTTGAGCCTGCCGCAGGATTCGGCCCCGGTCACCAACTGGGAGCAGGCGCTGCGCCAATGGGCCGATCAGGCCCTGGCACGCGGCCAGTCGAACCTGCTGGACAGCGCCGTGCCGGCCTTCGAGCGGATCATGATCGAAACCGCCCTGAAGCACACCGCCGGCCGCCGCCGCGACGCCGCCGTACTGCTGGGCTGGGGCCGCAATACCCTGACGCGCAAGATCAAGGAGTTGGGGATGAAAGTGGATGGCGGGGATGATGATGAGGGTGATGAGGGCTAAACCCCAACCCCACTGACATTCCAATGTGGGACCAGGCCTTGTGTGGGAGCTGGCTTGCCTGCGATAGCATCACTGCGGTGTACCTGACACACCGAGGTGCCTGCATCGCGGGCAAGCCCGGCTCCCACAAAAAGCCCGCTCCCACATTTGGATCTCCACAAAGTTTCAGGACCGTGCACCGCTTCAATGCACCACGAACCGGCATCGGGCACGGCTTCAAGGCCTGAAATCCGAACCTCACCGAGAAAAATCTGAAATTCAAAAACACCAAAGCCCCGTATTCCGGGGCTTTGCGCTTTCTGGCGAATTTTTTTGGCACACATTGCCAACTCTGGCACGCGCCCTGCAATAACCCCAGTACTACCCAGTTTCGGGGACCTTGGTACAGGCAGGCCGAGAATCCCCTCTTTACACCCGGGGTGCTTGATGCGGATCGCGTCGCGCCCCACACCCGTTTCGGGAACCTCGGTACAGGCAGGCCGGGGATTCCCTCTTTAACACCGAAGCCTTTGGCTTCACCCCGTTTTGGGAGCCCTGGTACAGGCAGGCCGGGAACTCCCTTCTTTACAACCGGGGCTTGTGCGGCGCAACGCCCATAGCCCCAGCCCGTTTTGGGAACCTTGGTACAGGCAGGCCGGGGATTCCCTCTTTTATTGCTCTTGGAGATGGACCTCCAGCCGCCAGCGGCCGTCGACCTTTTCCCCCTTCCATTCCCCGCGCAACGGCCGAGCCGCCACCAGGTTCAGCAGCAAGCCGCCATCGGTCTTGCGCACGCGCCAGTTCACGTCCTTGTCATTGACCTTGAGTTGCCCTGCGGCGGCCTTGCCCTGCGCGTCGAACAGCAGCGCCACGGTGCCATCGATATGCTCGCCGTGCAGCTTGGGTTCATTGTTGAACCACACCACCACGCCGTCCCTTGCGGTCTCGACCTGTTGCAACTCGGTGGGGTCGGGCGTGGTCAGGCGACCGATCATCAAGCCGATCATCAGCCCCACAATCGCCAAAGAACCCAACACCCTGGGCAATAGCTTCGGCCTTGGGTCGTCTTCAGGGGTAGAATGCAGCGCATCTTTGCCTTCGGAGCCGTGCATGTTTCACGTCATCCTTTTTCAACCAGAAATTCCGCCGAATACCGGCAACGTTATCAGGCTGTGCGCCAACAGTGGCTGCCACCTGCATTTGATCGAGCCTTTGGGCTTTGACATGGACGACAAGCGCCTGCGCCGCGCCGGGCTGGACTACCACGAGTACGCCACGCTCAAGCGCCATGCCGACCTGGCGAGCTGCCTGGAAAGCCTGGGCCACCCGCGGTTGTTCGCGTTCACCACCAAGGGCTCGCGGCCGTTTCATGATGCCAGCTTCGCCGAGGGCGACGCCTTCCTGTTCGGCCCCGAAAGTCGCGGCCTGCCAGCCGAAGTGCTTGACGCACTGCCCGACGGCCATCGGCTGCGTTTGCCGATGCGCGAGGGTTGCCGCAGCTTGAACCTGTCCAACACCGTGGCGGTTGCCGTCTATGAAGGATGGCGCCAACTCGGTTTCAAGTAATACACAAACAAAATGTGGGAGAGGCCTTGTGTGGGAGCTGGCTTGCCTGCGATGCAGTCACCTGGGTGTGTCAGTCACACCGCGGTGATGCTATCGCAGGCAAGCCAGCTCCCACACAAGCCCGCTCCCACATTTTTACCGTGTCGACTTACTGAACGGTCGACGAACCTTCGGTTTGCATGCGCTGCAGCTCTTGCGCGTACAGGGCATCGAAGTTCACCGGAGCCAGCATCAGCGCCGGGAACGAGCCACGGGTGACCAGGCTGTCCAGGGTCTCACGGGCATACGGGAACAGGATGTTCGGGCAGAACGCGCCCAGGGTGTGGCTCATGGACTGCTCGTCCAGGCCCTGGATCAGGAAGATACCGGCCTGTTGCACTTCAGCAATGAACGCCACTTCTTCACCGTTCTTGACGGTAACCGACAGGGTCAGCACGACTTCGTGGAAGTCGCCTTCCAGGGCTTTTTGACGGGTGTTCAGGTCCAGCGCAACGCTTGGGGTCCATTCCTGACGGAAGATGGCCGGGCTTTTCGGCGCTTCGAACGACAGGTCACGCACGTAGATGCGCTGCAGCGAGAACTGTGGGCCTTGGTCTTGCGCAGCGTCGGTGTTCTGTTGGTCAGTCATCGCAGATCCTTGTGATCTTGGGGTCTTTTAGGGATTAGGCGAGCAGCGCATCAAGCTTGCCGGCGCGCTCCAGGGCAAACAGGTCGTCGCAGCCACCGATGTGCCTTGCGCCGATCCAGATCTGCGGCACGGATGTGCGCCCCGCCTTCTGGGCCATTTCGGCGCGCACCTGGGGTTTGCCGTCGACCTTGATCTCTTCGAAGGCAATGCCCTTTTTCTCCAGCAAGGCCTTGGCCCGCATGCAGTAAGGGCACCAATCGCTGGAATACACGACAACCTGGCTCATATCACTTCACCAGCGGCAGGTTATCGGCCTTCCAGCTGCCGATACCGCCGGACAGTTTGGCGGCGGTGAAACCGGTCTTGAGCATTTCGCGGGCATGGGTACCGGCGTGCTGGCCTTGGGCGTCGACCAGAATAATGGTCTTGGCCTTGTATTTTTCCAGCTCGGGCAAGCGCGCGATCAGCTTGTCTTGTGGAATGTTCAGAGCGCCGACGATATGGCCAGCGGCAAAATCCTTAACCGGGCGAATATCCACGACAACGGCCTCATCCTTGTTGACCAGTGCGGTCAGCTCCGACGTGCTCAGGCTGCGGCCACCGCGGCTCATTTCGTGAGCGATCAGCAGCGCCAGCAGGATGACAAAGGCACCCGCGAGCAGGTAGTGGGCAGTGGCAAATGCAATCAGGTGATCAACCATCAAGGAGGTTCCAGGGCGTTAAAATGGCGGTAAGTATACACAGCCGTCCGGGGGGGCCAACCCCCGTAAAGCGGTGACGTGGTCGGAACTTCGCTTTAAACTGCTACTCCCTTTTCAATTGCCTTTCTTTATTAACGCCTCGAGAGGATCTATGACTACTACGCCCAAACCTTTGGTCCTGATAATTCTCGATGGCTTCGGACACAGTGAAAGCCACCACGACAACGCCGTGTACTCGGCCAGCAAGCCGGTACTCGATCGCCTGGCGGCGACCGTACCGAACGGTTTGATCTCCGGTTCCGGCATGGACGTAGGCTTGCCGGACGGCCAGATGGGCAACTCGGAAGTCGGCCACATGAACCTGGGCGCCGGACGAGTGGTATACCAAGACTTCACACGCGTGACCAAATCGATCCGCGATGGCGAGTTTTTCGAGAACCCGGCCATTTGCGCAGCGGTCGATAAAGCTGTTGCCGCCGGCAAAGCCGTGCACTTTATGGGCCTGCTGTCCGACGGCGGCGTCCACAGCCACCAGGACCACCTGGTCGCCATGGCCGAACTGGCCTTCAAGCGCGGCGCCGATAAAATTTACCTGCACGCCTTCCTCGATGGCCGTGACACCCCGCCCAAAAGCGCGCAATCGTCCATCGAACTGCTCGACGCCACCTTTGCCGCCCTCGGCAAAGGCCGCATCGCCAGCTTGGTCGGCCGCTACTTCGCCATGGACCGTGACAACCGCTGGGACCGCGTGGCCCAGGCCTACAACCTGATCGCCGAAGGCCAGGGCGAATTCCACGCCGCCACCGCCCAGCAAGGCCTGGAAGCTGCCTACGCCCGTGGCGAAAGCGATGAATTCGTCAAAGCCACCACCATCGGCGAGCCGGTCAAAGTCGAAGACGGCGACGCGATGGTGTTCATGAACTTCCGCGCCGACCGTGCCCGTGAGTTGAGCCATGTGTTCGTCGACGCCGGTTTCAAAGACTTCGAACGCGCGCGCCAGCCCAAAGCCGAATTCGTGATGCTCACCCAATACGCCGCCAACATTCCGGCCCCGTCGGCGTTTGCGCCGGGCAGCCTGGAAAACGTGCTGGGCGACTACCTGGCGAAAAACGGCAAGACCCAACTGCGCATTGCCGAAACCGAGAAATATGCCCACGTGACCTTCTTCTTCTCCGGTGGCCGTGAAGAACCGTTCCCGGGCGAAGAACGCATCCTGATCCCGTCGCCAAAAGTCGCCACCTACGACTTGCAGCCGGAAATGAGCGCGCCGGAAGTTACCGACAAAATCGTCGACGCCATCGAGCATCAGCGTTACGACGTGATCGTGGTCAACTACGCCAACGGTGACATGGTTGGCCACAGCGGCAACCTGGAAGCGGCGGTGAAGGCCGTGGAATGCCTGGACCTGTGCGTCGGTCGCATTGTTGAGGCGCTGGAAAAAGTCGGCGGCGAAGCGTTGATTACCGCTGACCACGGCAACTGCGAGCAGATGTCCGACGAATCCACCGGCCAGGCGCACACCGCGCACACCACCGAGCCGGTGCCGTTCATCTATGTCGGCAAACGCGATTTTAAAGTGCGCCAAGGCGGCGTGCTGGCAGATGTGGCGCCGACCATGCTGATGCTGATGGGGCTGGAGAAGCCTGCCGAGATGACCGGCACTTCGATTTTGGTCTGATCCCGGCATCACCACAAAACCCGTGTGGGAGCGGGCTTGCCCGCGATAGCATTCTGCCAGTCGACTACACCGTTCACTGATACACCGCTATCGCAGGCAAGCCAGCTCCCACATTTGCATGTGGCGTCCGTGAGATATCTTGCTCTTCCGCCCGAATTGGGCGTTTTTTTTGCCGCGCTTGGCGGGCATACTAGGCCGTCCATTTCCCTGGTGTCGCCCGCCTCTATGCTTCGCGCCTTGATTACCCTTGCTCTTGTCTGCCTGCTCCAACCGGCATTTGCCGATGAGCGCGCACAAACCCAACAACAGTTGGACGCTACGCGTCAGGACATTACCGAGCTGAAGAAACTGCTCGGCAAGCTCCAGGAAGAAAAATCCGGCGTGCAGAAAGACCTGCGCGGCACGGAAACCGAGATGGGCAAGCTGGAGAAGCAGGTCCAGGAGCTACAAAAAGAATTAAAGAAGAGCGAGTCGGAACTGGAGCGACTCGACGCTGAGAAAAAAAAACTCCAGAGCGCACGCGTTGAACAGCAACGCCTGATCGCGATCCAGGCCCGCGCCGCTTACCAAAGCGGCCGCCAGGAATACCTCAAGCTGTTGCTCAACCAGCAGAACCCGGAAAAATTTGCCCGCACCCTGACCTACTACGATTACCTGAGCAAAGCGCGCCTGGCGCAATTGAAGGGGTTTAACGAAACCCTGCGTCAGTTGGCGAACGTGGAGCAGGAAATCACGGACCAGCAGTCACAACTGACTGATCAGAAAATCGCTCTCGACGCTCAGCGCGACCAGCTCGACAAGGTGCGTAAAGAGCGCCAGGTGGCCCTGGCCAAGCTCAATGATGATGTAAAAGCCCGCGACGCCAAGCTGCAAGCCCGCGAGCAAGACCAGGCTGACCTGGGCAAGGTCCTCAAAACCATCGAAGAAACCCTGGCCCGCCAGGCACGTGAGGCCGAAGAAGCGCGGCAAAAAGCGCTGATCGCCCAGCAGGAAGCCGAAAAAAAGCGCCAGCGTGAGGCCGAACTGGCAGCCACTACCGACGCACCAGCCCCTCGTAAACCGGCGCATGCAGCGCCTGGCCCGGTGGTTTCCAGCAGCGGTGAGTCATTCGGCGGCCCTTTTGCTTCAGCCCGCGGAAAACTTCCATGGCCTGTTGATGGTCGACTGCTGGCACGCTTTGGTGAAACCCGTGGTGATGACACCCGCGCCAAGTGGGACGGGGTGATGATCAGCGCCGCCGCCGGCAGCCAGGTGCACGCCGTTCACGGTGGGCGCGTGGTGTTTGCCGATTGGCTGCGCGGTGCCGGTTTGTTGGTGATTCTTGACCACGGTAATGGCTATTTGAGCCTTTACGGCCACAATCAGACTTTACTCAAGTCGGCAGGTGATGTTGTAAAAGCCGGTGAATCCATCTCCACTGTCGGTAACAGTGGTGGCCAGGACACTCCGGCGCTGTACTTCGCTATTCGTCAGCAGGGTCGCCCGAGCGATCCCGCACAATGGTGCCGTTCCCAAGGATAGGGCCGCATCTACATTAGGAGTTCGTTCGACATGCTGCATTTGTCCCGCCTCACTTCGCTGGCCCTGACGATCGCCCTGGTGATCGGCGCGCCTTTGGCTTTCGCCGACCAGGCCGCACCGGTTGCGCCCGCCGCTACAGCCGCGACCACCAAGGCGCCGCTGCCGCTGGACGAGCTGCGCACCTTTGCCGAGGTCATGGACCGGATCAAGGCAGCCTATGTCGAACCCGTAGACGACAAGACCCTGCTGGAAAATGCCATCAAGGGCATGCTCAGCAACCTCGACCCGCACTCCGCCTACCTGGGCCCGGAAGATTTCGCCGAGCTGCAGGAAAGCACCAGCGGTGAGTTCGGCGGCCTGGGCATTGAAGTGGGCTCCGAAGACGGCCAGATTAAAGTGGTCTCGCCGATCGACGACACCCCGGCTTCCAAGGCCGGCATCCAGGCGGGCGACCTGATCGTGAAGATCAACGGCCAGCCGACCCGTGGCCAGACCATGACCGAAGCCGTCGACAAGATGCGCGGCAAGCTCGGCCAGAAAATCACCCTGACCCTGGTACGCGACGGCGGCAACCCGTTTGACGTGACCCTGGCCCGCGCGACCATCACGGTCAAAAGCGTGAAGAGCCAGCTGCTGGAGTCGGGTTACGGCTACATCCGTATCACCCAGTTCCAGGTCAAGACCGGCGACGAGGTGGCCAAGGCCCTGGCCAAGCTGCGCAAAGACAACGGCAAGAAGCTCAACGGCATCGTGCTCGACCTGCGTAACAACCCGGGCGGCGTGCTGCAGGCGGCGGTGGAAGTGGTCGACCACTTCATCACCAAAGGCCTGATCGTTTACACCAAAGGCCGCATCGCCAACTCCGAGTTGCGCTTCTCGGCTACCGGCAACGACCTCAGCGAGGGCGTGCCGTTGGCCGTGTTGATCAACGGCGGCAGCGCCTCGGCCTCGGAAATCGTCGCCGGCGCCCTGCAAGACCAGAAGCGCGGCGTGCTGATGGGCACCACCAGTTTCGGCAAAGGCTCGGTGCAAACCGTGTTGCCGCTGAACAACGAGCGCGCGCTGAAGATCACCACGGCGCTGTACTACACGCCGAATGGTCGCTCGATCCAGGCCCAGGGCATCGTGCCCGACATCGAAGTGCGCAAAGCCAAGATCACCAACGAGATCGACAGCGAGTATTACAAAGAGGCCGACCTGCAAGGTCACCTGGGCAATGGCAACGGCGGCGCCGACGAGCCTACTGGCAGTCGCGCCAAAGCCAAGCCGATGCCGCAGGATGATGACTACCAATTGGCCCAGGCGCTGAGCCTGCTTAAAGGCCTGAGCATCACGCGCGGCCGTTGATATGCGCGTTGCCCTGATCATCGCTGTGTTATGCAGCCTGGCCGGCGTCGCCCACGCGACGCCAGCCAGCGAGCCACGCAAGGCCTACCTCACCCTCATTATCGACGACCTGGGGCAAAACCTGCCCCGGGATCGTCGCGTGCTGGCCCTGCCAGGGCCGGTGACCACGGCGATCATGCCCGACACGCCCCACGCCGCTGAATTCGCTCGCGAAGCGCACAAGGCTGGCAAAGTCGTGATCCTGCACATGCCCATGGACCCGGCCACCGGCCCGTTCGCGTGGCACCCCGAATTGCCCATCGAAGAACTCGGCAAACGCCTCGATGCCGCCTTCAAGGCCGTGCCCTACACCGCCGGCATCAACAACCACATGGGCAGCCGCATGACCGCACAGCCGGAGGCGATGGCCTGGCTCATGGCGGAGCTGCAACGGCGCAACAAGTTCTTTGTGGACAGCCGCACCAGTGCGCAAACCGTCGCCGCCGCCGAGGCTCAGAAGATTGGTTTGGCCCACCTTTCGCGGGATGTGTTCCTCGATGACGAACGCACCGAAGCGGCGATTACCACGCAGCTGCAAACCGCGATCAAACTGGCGCATAAACAGGGTTCGGTGGTGATGATTGGTCACCCCTATCCGCAGACCCTGGCGGTGCTGGACCGCGAATTGCCTAAGCTCAAGGCCCAGGGCATCGACTGGATTGATATCAAGCTGATGATCAGCGTGCGCAGCAATCAGGCGATGGCGGCCCATGGCAAAAACGGCACGTATCTTCCGGCGCATAGATAGATACCGCTCGGCACCGCGCTCGCTGCTCGATAGTTGAGGCTCCAATCAACTGGAGAGTCCTCCATGAAGCCTCTGCAATTCAACGACCTGCTCATCAGCTTCACCAGCGAATTTCTACCTCTGTGGAACGACAAGGGTTCGGGCGCGCACAATTCCGTCGGTCTGTGGCGACCGAGCACGGCATCCGATGCACTGAGCCCGTTTTTTTGCCTGGGCGATATTGCGGTGGGTCACTATCGCAACATCAACCACAGCAAAGTCGTCGCAGTCGTCAGTGATGCGAACAAGGCGGACGGCACGGCATTGCGTGCGCCGCTGGATTATCAACGGGTGTGGCATGACGAAGGCACGGGGGCACGAAGCAATGCCTCCATCTGGCGCCCGCTGCCGCCAGAGGGCTATGTGGCGCTGGGGCTGGTGTACGGCGTGAACTACGAAAAACCCTCGCTTCATGCCGTGCGCTGTGTACGAGAAGATCTGGTGATAGCCTCTCAAGTCGGCGACCTGATCTGGAACGATAGAGGCAGCGGCTCCGCCCACGATTTAAGCGCCTGGTCGATTACCGCTCCCGATGCATCCGCCGGGGAAATCTACCTGGCCCCCGGCACGTTCATCGGCAGTGACAGCTACGCCAAACCAAGCCTCACCGCCTATTCGCTGCGACTGGCGCTGAAAGCGCAGCTCAATGACCTGCCGCGACCGCCCGCCCTCGTCGGGCCTGAAGGCCCAACGCTGGATGAAATCACCCCCACGGTTCAGGTGTGCGAGCTGCCGTGGTTCTGTGTAAGAGACCCGGAACTGGCTCCGGTCGATCAGTTTCAGACCTCGCCCATCTATCGACTTGAACGCGCGGACCGCCACCTGTTCGCAGGCTTCGGGCGTAACACTGAAGCGACCAGTCAGCCGGTCATGTGGACGGCCACCAAAGGCGAAATCGGCGCACATGCACGGGCTCTGGCCGCTAACACCTGCATCGATCTGTGCAAGGAGTGGCCGGCGTACGCACAGGCTTTCGAGTTGAATTTTTCAGCGCATCTGGATCGCGACTTCACCCATACGCAACGCTCGGCAAAAGGCTGGAGCCAGGCCTCGCCACTGGAAATCATCACGTATGTTCCGCCCAAGAAAGCCGTGGCGGCTTACCTTCTGCACAGCGAATACCGCCTGCTGCGCCAGGATGGCAGCCAGGTCTCAAGCACGGTCAGCTACACCAATGGCGATCACGTGTACATGAGCGAGTCCGCCGATGCAGAGCCGCTGCCGGGTGAGGCGCCTGCCGTGGAAGCGCCTCAATTGCAGCCGGCGGAACCGCCTCAAGCGACCCCTGAGCTAGAGGTAACGGGCCATGATTTGATCGACAACACCGTCATTGCGTAACCCGTCGAGCGCCGCCTGAAGCTTTGCGACCACGGCGTCCGGCACGTCTTTGTTCAGCGCCAGATACAGCTGGGCACTGTTAAAGCGCAACACGGTTTTGAGTTGGGTCACCCCGACCTGACGGGCCAGATAACGGCCCGCCGGGTCGCCGGTGGCCCACAGGTCGATCTGGCCCTCCACCAGTTTTTGCGCGTTGTCCTGGTCACGCAGCGCAACGATCGGGTTGAGCCCCTCCTTCTCCAGGGTCTCGGCAATCGCATCACCTTTATAGGCGCCGATCTTGTAGCGACGGGCGTGCTCAAGGTCAGCCAGCTCGATCTTGCTGTCAGCCTTGGCCAGCATCACCCAATCATCCGGGCCGATAGGGCCGACCCATTTGAACAGTGCTTCGCGATCCGGCAGGCGCGCCATCACGAATACGCCGTAACCGGGTTTTTCCAGGGCGAGTTTGTAGATTCGTTCCCAGGGAAAACGCAGGGTCAGGTTGTAGGAGATGCCGGCACGCTTGAAGGTCTCGCGCACGATGTCCACGGCGATGCCTTCGATGTTCTCTTCTTTGGCGAAGTTCTTGCCGTTTTTCGCCATGTTGTAGGGCGGGAAGTTTTCCGTCAGCAACACCAGTGAGGCGTCAGACGGTTCTTCGGCATGGGCCGAGCCTGCCAACAAAAGGGAAGTACTGGCGAGCGCGAGCAGCAGGTGTTTGAACATGAAAGTTACCGAAATCCATGGCAAGCGCAGAGAGTGCCGCGCGCCTGCCATGGTGTCCAGCAGCGTTTAGCGAACGACAATACCGCGCGCCGCCATGTACGCCTTGGCTTCGGGAACGGTGTATTCGCCAAAGTGGAAAATACTCGCCGCCAGCACTGCGCTGGCGTGGCCTTCGGTCACGCCGTCGGCCAAGTGCTGCAGGTTGCCGACGCCGCCGGAGGCGATCACCGGAATGCCCAATGCATCGCTGATAGCGCGGGTTACGCCCAGGTCAAAGCCGTTTTTCATGCCGTCCTGGTCCATGCTGGTCAGCAGGATTTCACCGGCGCCCAGCGCTTCCATCTTCATCGCCCACTCCACCGCGTCCAGGCCGGTCGGCTTGCGACCGCCATGGGTGAAGATCTCCCAGCGCGGGGTTTCGCCCGGGCCGGAGACTTTCTTCGCGTCGATGGCGACCACGATGCATTGCGAGCCGAAGTGCTGCGCGGCTTCACCGACGAACTCAGGGTTGAACACGGCGGCGGTGTTGATCGAGACCTTGTCCGCACCGGCATTGAGCAGGTTGCGGATGTCTTGCACGGTGCGCACGCCACCGCCCACGGTCAGCGGGATAAACACCTGGCTGGCCATGCGCTCCACGGTATGCAGCGTGGTGTCGCGGCCGTCGACGCTGGCGGTGATGTCGAGAAAGGTAATCTCGTCGGCACCTTGCTCATCGTAGCGACGGGCGATTTCCACCGGGTCGCCGGCGTCGCGGATGTTCTCGAACTTGACGCCCTTGACCACGCGACCGTTGTCGACGTCCAGGCAAGGGATGATGCGTTTGGCCAGCGCCATGGTCAGTCCTCAGCCGTTGTAGGCATCGCAGTAAGCCTGGGCTTCGGCGACGTCCAGGGTACCTTCGTAAATCGCACGGCCGGTGATGGCGCCGATGATGCCGGGGGCCTTGGCGTCCAGCAGCGACTTGATGTCGCCCAGGTTGTGAATGCCGCCGGAGGCGATCACCGGAATCTTCGTGGCCGCCGCCAGTGCTGCGGTGAACGGCACGTTGCAGCCCTGCATCATGCCGTCTTTGGCGATGTCGGTATAAACGATGGCGGACACGCCGTCGGCCTCGAATTGTTTGGCCAGGTCGATCACCTGGATGGTGCTGATTTCAGCCCAGCCGTCAGTGGCGACGAAGCCGTCTTTGGCGTCCAGGCCCACGATCACTTTGCCGGGAAACGCGCGGCAGGCTTCAGCAACGAACGCCGGGTCTTTCACGGCCTTGGTGCCGATGATCACGTAGCTCACGCCAGCCTTGACGTAATGCTCGATGGTTTCCAGGGAGCGAATACCGCCGCCGATCTGGATCGGCAGGTTCGGGTAGCGCTTGGCGATTGCGGTGACCACTTCACCGTTGACTGGCTGGCCTTCGAAGGCGCCGTTCAAGTCCACCAGATGCAGACGACGGCAGCCCCCTTCTACCCATTTGGCAGCCATGCTCACCGGGTCATCGGAGAACACGGTGGAATCTTCCATGCGGCCTTGGCGCAGGCGTACACACGCGCCGTCCTTGAGATCGATAGCGGGGATAATCAGCATCTGGCAAACCTTATTCGATAGTCAGCAATGCTTGGGAAATCAGGGTTTCTCAAGCGACCACAAGTCGCTTTCGATGCTTTCGAACCTTTCTTTAAGGAGCGTCTGCGTGTCGAAAATCGCCTTGTTGTAATAGTGCGGCGCAACTTCGGTGGTAAACAGCTCAAGAATCTCGGCGACTTCGAACGAACCCAGCGTGAGCTCGAAACGGTCCTCCATGAAGCGCTGAATCTTGAGGGTAGCCTCACTCTCCTGTTCAGGCGTGAGCTTCAAGACCGGCACCTTCGGCTTCCTGGCCACTTACCAGCGACCATCCCAGGCGGCGAAGTTCTGCAGCAACTGCAGGCCGTGGGTATGGCTCTTCTCCGGGTGGAACTGCACGGCAAAGCGCGAACCTTCGGCCAGCGCTGCGGCGAAATCGACGCCGTAATGCCCGCCACCGACCACCTGGCCCGGTTTACCGGCGGCGATGTAGTAGCTGTGCACGAAGTAGAAACGCGCCATGTCCGGCACGTCGTGCCACAGCGGGTGATCCACGGTTTGGCGCACTTCGTTCCAGCCCATGTGCGGGACTTTCAGGTGTTCGCCGTCTTCGTGCAGGTCTTTGCCGAAGAACTTCACCTGGCCCGGAAACAGGCCGATGCAGTCCACACCTTCGTTCTCTTCACTGCTGTCGAGCAAGGCTTGCATGCCCACGCAGATGCCGAGAAACGGGCGGTCCTGGCTGACTTCGCGCACCAGGCTGTCAAAGCCCAGGCGGCGGATCTCGGCCATGCAATCGCGAATCGCGCCGACTCCCGGAAACACCACCCGGTCAGCTTCGCGAATCACGTTGGCATCGCTGGTGATCAGCACCTTGCCGGCACCTACGTGCTCGAGGGCCTTGGCCACCGAGTGCAGGTTACCCATGCCGTAATCGATAACCGCGACCGTCTGCATTACAGAACGCCCTTGGTCGACGGCATTTGCCCGGCCATGCGCTCATCCAGCTCCACGGCCATGCGCAGCGCACGGCCGAAAGCCTTGAACACGGTTTCGATCTGGTGGTGGGTGTTGGTGCCGCGCAGGTTGTCGATGTGCAGGCTGACGAGTGCGTGGTTGACGAAACCCTGGAAGAATTCCTGGAACAGGTCGACGTCAAAGCCGCCCACGGTGGCGCGGGTGTAGGGCACGTGCATCTGCAGGCCTGGGCGGCCAGAGAAGTCGATGACTACGCGCGACAGCGCTTCGTCCAGCGGGACATAGGCGTGGCCGTAGCGACGGATGCCTTTTTTGTCGCCGATGGCCTTGGCAAATGCCTGGCCGAGGGTGATGCCTACGTCTTCCACCGTGTGGTGGTCGTCGATATGCAGGTCGCCCTTGCTGACGATATCCAGGTCGATCAGCCCGTGACGGGCGATCTGGTCCAGCATGTGCTCAAGAAAAGGTACGCCGATATCAAATCGGGCCTTTCCGGTGCCATCCAGGTTGATCGAGACTTTGATCTGGGTTTCCAGAGTGTCGCGCTCGACGGATACCTTACGTTCGGCCATCACCAGCTCCGCAAAATCATTGGGCGAAAAAGGCAACCATTATAGGGGCGCGGGCGCTAAACAGAAACATCGGAGGGGATAAGACTGATGGAGTGTCGGGGATAGACATGTGCATACAAGCAGGTGCTCCAGAATGGAGCAGCCCACTGGAATCTTAAGACAGGTGAAGATCAAGTGTGGGAGCTGGCTTGCCTTCGATGCAGGCAACTCGGTCATTCAGCCAGACCGAGGTGATGCTATCGCGGGCAAGCCCGCTCACACAGGGGTTACGCGGTGTTAGTGGAACAGTACTGCGGTTTTTTGCAGGGTCACCCACACACCCCACGCCAACGGAATACCCACCACCAGCCAGGCAGCGATGGCCATTGGCACAGTGCCGGACGCCGCTTTCCACTCAAGCGAGGTGGAAGCGTCAGCGCCCTTGTCATGGCCCAGCGCTTGTTCGGCAGCCAGTTCGGCGTCGGTCATGAAGTACTTGTCGGCCACCGGGCGCACCAGCAGGTTGCAGATGAAACCCAGCACCAGCAGGCCAGCGAGGATGTACAAGGTGATGTCGTAGGCCGCCGCGCGTTCAACGCCGATGCTCAGCTGATATTCACGCAGGTAGTTCACCAACACCGGGCCCAGCACGCCGGCTGCGGCCCAGGCGGTCAACAGGCGACCGTGGATCGCGCCGACCATCTGCGTACCGAACAGGTCGGCCAGGTAGGCCGGAACCGTCGCAAAACCACCGCCGTACATCGATAGGATGATGCAGAACGCCGCCACAAACAGCGCCACGTTGCCCAGGTGACCCAGGTTCGGGATCAGCGCGTACAGGGCAAAGCCCAGGGCGAAGAACACGAAGTAGGTATTTTTGCGGCCCAGGTAGTCGGAGAACGACGCCCAGAAGAAGCGGCCACCAATGTTGAACAGGCTCAACAGCCCCGTGAAGCCCGCCGCGATTGCCGCGATGGACGCCAATTGGCCCGCATCCAGCTGACCAAACGTCAGGCCGTTACCCAGCAACTTGCCACCGAATACTTCCTGCAACAGCGGCGAAGCCATGCCGAGGATGCCGATACCGGCGGAAACGTTCAGGCACAACACCAGCCATACCAGGCGGAATTGCGGGGTTTTCCAGGCCACGTTCACGTGCACGTGACGGTGAGTGATCATCGCGTTGCTGGCTTTTTTCGCCGGGGCAGTCCAGCCCTCAGGCTTCCAGCCAGTCGGCGGAACGCGGTACGACAGTGCGCCGCCGATCATGAACACGAAGTAGATCACGGCCATGACCGCGAAGCTCTGCCACACGCCCACGCTGGTCGGCGAAGCAAAGTGGCCCATCAAGGCAGCAGCCAGTGGAGCACCTACCATCGCGCCGCCGCCAAAGCCCATGATCGCCATGCCAGTGGCCATGCCGCGCTTGTCCGGGAACCACTTGATCAGCGTCGACACCGGCGAGATATAGCCCAGGCCCAGGCCGATACCGCCGATCACGCCGGAGCCGATCCACATCAGCCAGATTTGGTGGGTGTACACACCCAACGCCGAGATCAACAGGCCGCCACACCAGCACAGCGCCGATACAACGCCAGCCTTACGCGGCCCGGCATGTTCCAGCCAGCCGCCCCAGATCGCTGCCGAGCAGCCCAGGAAGATGAAAAACAGGGTGTAGATCCAGCCCAGCATGGAGATGGGCCAGTCGCACTGGGACGAAAAGACTTGGGCGATGAAACTCATGTCCGGCGCGCAGGCGACCGGCGCGGTGATACCCAACGCTTTGGAGAGTGGCAGCCAGAACACCGAGAAACCGTAGGCCATGCCGATGCACAGGTGAATGGCCAGGGCGGCCGGTGGAACCAGCCAGCGGTTGAACCCCGGCTTGGCGATAATGCGCTCCTTGGACAGGAACGCAGGCTGTGCGGCAGTGGAACCTGCCACAGTGCTAGTGCTCATTGGTGTTTCCCCCAGTTATTAGTATGTGCCCGTCAGGCGCTCTCTCCCTCGGCCTTGCACGCAAAGCGTGGCCGTTGTTGTTGAGTAAAGCTCCATTTAAACGCGACGTTGTGTCGCAGACGACAGACGAACCTGCGCAGATTAGCACCTGTGAGTGACAGAAAAACCAAACTGATATCACCTTTTTCATGTCACCTGATTTGTTTGACGTCAAATTCCCGTTTTGCCGGCGGTGGATACAATGTAACGATGGAGGAACTGACGCAGGCCACCTGGCGTTATACTCTGCGGCTAATTTTTGAAATCGACATACAAGGACTCGCCCATGAAAGCGTTCGGCAAAATCCTGGGTCTGGTACTTCTCGGGCTGTTGCTGATCATTGTGGCCCTGGGCTTTGCCCTGACCCACCTCTTCGATCCCAACGATTACAAAGACGAGATTCGCCAGATTGCCCGCGACAAGGCCCACATCGAGCTGACGCTCAATGGCGATATCGGCTGGAGCCTGTTCCCCTGGCTGGGCCTTGAGTTGCATGAAGCCAGCGTGGCGACCATGACCAACCCGACCCAACCGTTCGCCGACCTGCAGATGATTGGCCTGTCGGTGCGCGTGCTGCCACTGCTGCGCCGCGAAGTGCAGATGAGCGATGTTCGCGTGGAAGGCCTGAACCTGCGCCTCAACCGCGACAAGCAGGGCCATGGCAATTGGGAAGACATCGGCAAGAACGTGACCGAAACGACAGCTAACGCGCCTGTTCCCGGAACCGTGCAACCGCCTGCCGAGCCCGAGCCGGAAAAACCGCCAAAGCCGATTCGCCTGGACATCGACAGCCTGACCATCAACAACGCCCGCGTTGAATACAACGATGAGCTGACCGGCAAGCAGTACAGCGCCGAAAGCATCCAGCTGAGCGCCGGCGCGGTCCACGAAGGCGCGAGCATTCCGCTGAAACTCACCGCATTTTTGGGCAGCAACCAGCCGCTGATGCGCGTCAAGACCGAGCTTAACGGCAACCTGCGCATTCAGCGTGCACTCAAGCGCTACCAGTTCGAAGACATGAAGCTCAGCGGCGAAGCCACGGGCGAGCCACTGCAAGGCAAGACCGTCACCTTCTCCACCCAGGGCCAACTGCTGGTGGACCTGGCGGCGAACATCGCCGAATGGACCAACATCAAGCTGTCTGCCAACCAACTGCGCGCCTTGGGCGAAGTGAAGGTCAGCGACCTGAGCAAAGCCCCGCAACTGAGCGGCGCCTTGTCCATCGCTCAGTTTGACCTGGCCAAGTTCCTCGACAGCATCGGCCACCCGCTGCCGCCAATGGCCGCAGGCAGCCTGAGCAAAGTCGAACTGGTCAGCCGCCTCAAGGGCACCTCGACCAGTGCAGCCCTGGAAGACCTCAACCTGAAGCTCGACGGCAGCACCTTCACCGGTCGCGTTGCCGTGGATGATTTCGCCAGGCAATCCCTGCGCGTGCAGCTCAAGGCCGACACGTTCAACGCTGACAATTACCTGCCAGCCAAGTCCGAGTCCGCCAAAGGCGCAGCCGCTGCGCGCCAGATCGAAGTTCAGAACAGCGAGATGGGCGCCATCGCCGCCGGTGGCACCACACCACTGCCGGATGCGCCGACCAAAGCCGCGTGGAGCAGCGACAAACTGCTGCCGTTGACCCGCCTGCGCACGCTCGATGTGGACGCTGACCTGGCGTTCGGTCAACTGACCCTGAGCAAATTGCCGATCCAGAACGCGGCACTCAAAGCCTCCGGCATCGACGGCCAACTCAAGCTCGACACCCTTAGTGGCGGCCTCTACAACGGCACCTTCCAGGCCAACGGTACCCTTGATGTGCGCCAGGACATTCCGCTGCTGGCGCTGCAAACCCACATCAAGCAAGTGCCGGTTGAACGCATCCTGCAAGCCCAGGGGCAAACCCCGCCGGTGAAAGGCCAGATCACCCTGGACAGCAACCTCAGCGGCCGTGGCAACAGCCAAAAAGCGCTGATCGACAGCCTCAACGGCACCGCCAGCGTTGTGATCAACAACGGCGTGCTGCTCAATGCCAACCTGGAACAGCAACTGTGCACCGGCATCGCGTTGCTCAACCGCAAAACCCTGAGCAGTACGCCACAGGGCAAGGACACGCCGTTCCAGGAACTGCGCGGCAACCTGACCTTCCGTAACGGCGTGGCGAGCAACCCGGACCTGAAAGTGCGAATTCCTGGCCTGACGGTAAACGGCGACGGTGACATTGACCTGCGCGTGCTGGGCATGGACTACCGCGTGGGCATCATCGTCGAAGGTGACCAGCGCGACGTGCCGGACCCGGCCTGTCAGGTAGGCGCCAACTTCCAGGGCATCGAAGTGCCGCTGCGTTGCCGTGGCCCGCTGGAGCTGGGCGCCAAGGCCTGCCGCCTGGACAAGGACGGCTTGACCCAGGTGGCCGTCAAAGCGGCCGGCAACAAGTTCAGCGAGAAGCTGGAAGAGAAGCTCGACAAGGTCAACCCACAGCTCAAAGATGCTTTGAAAGGCCTGTTCAAACGATGAGAGACGAGCAGTTTTCGCAGGCGGTGCTGGACTGGTACGACCGCCACGGTCGCCATGACCTGCCCTGGCAACAGGGCATCACGCCTTACCGGGTGTGGGTCTCGGAGATCATGCTGCAACAAACCCAGGTCAGCACCGTGCTGAACTATTTCGACCGTTTCATGGCGTCTCTGCCGACGGTCGAAGCCCTGGCCGCCGCGCCGGAAGATGAAGTGCTGCACCTGTGGACCGGCCTGGGTTACTACACCCGCGCGCGCAACCTGCAGAAGACCGCAAAAATTGTGGTCGCCGACTACGGCGGCGAGTTTCCCAAGGATGTGGAAAAGCTCACTGAGCTGCCGGGCATCGGCCTGTCCACCGCCGGTGCGATCGCCAGCCTGAGCATGGGCCTGCGCGCGCCGATCCTCGACGGCAACGTCAAGCGCGTGCTGGCGCGTTTTACTGCGCAAGAGGGCTACCCTGGCGAGCCGAAAGTGGCCAAGCAGCTGTGGGCCACCGCAGAGCGCTTCACGCCGCAGACCCGCGTCAACGCCTACACCCAAGCGATGATGGACATGGGCGCCACACTCTGCACGCGCAGCAAGCCCAGCTGCCTGCTCTGCCCGCTGAAAAAAGGCTGCGAAGCCCACATGCTCGGCCTGGAGACGCGCTACCCGATCCCCAAGCCGCGCAAGACCATTCCGCAAAAGCGCACGCTGATGCCGATGCTGGCAAATGCCGAAGGCGCGATTCTGCTTTATCGGCGCCCCTCAACGGGCCTGTGGGGCGGCCTGTGGAGTTTGCCGGAGCTGGACGACCTGCAAGACCTCGAACACCTCGCCCACCAGCACGCGCTGGAACTGGGCAAACACCACGAACTGCCGGGGCTGATTCACACTTTCAGCCACTTCCAGCTGGCCATCGAGCCGTGGCTGGTGCAGGTCGAGGAATCCGCCCATCACGTGGCCGAGGCCGACTGGCTCTGGTATAACCTCGCCACCCCGCCGCGCCTGGGCCTTGCCGCCCCGGTCAAGAAGCTGCTGAAGCGCGCGGCCGACGTATTGAACGCAGGAGAGTTGTCATGACCCGCACCATCATGTGCCGCAAGTACAAAGAAGAATTACCGGGCCTGGAACGCCCTCCGTACCCGGGCGCCAAAGGTCAGGATGTGTTTGATAACGTCTCGGCCCAGGCCTGGGCTGACTGGATGAAACACCAGACCCTGCTGATCAACGAAAAACGCCTGAACATGATGAACGCCGAAGATCGCAAATACCTGGCGGGCGAGATGGACAAGTTCTTTTCCGGCGGGGATTACGACAAAGCTGACGGTTACGTGCCACCTGCTCAATAAGTGATCAAAAACCGGGGTCGGCACGTAAGCGACGGTAATAATTAAATATTTTTTGAAAACTTGCTTGACGACCCCCTGAAAAACCAGTTTAATGCGCCCCGTTGCCCAGATAGCTCAGTCGGTAGAGCAGGGGATTGAAAATCCCCGTGTCGGCGGTTCGATTCCGTCTCTGGGCACCACTCATTAGTTTCAGGTGGTGCAAGCATCATCTGAAACACACAAGAAACCCGCCAAGTGCGGGTTTTTTGTTGCCTGCGATTTGTTGCTCGTTGAATACCACCGCCTATGCCGCCGAGTGATGGCATCGTGATATGATCCAGAATATGCCAAGGCCGGCGAGTCACACGATGCGGATGCATCCCCTCCTGTAACCGTCAGCCATTGCATATCCATTCGCGAAGGCAAAACGACGGACTTAGACCTCCCCGTGCTTCCCCCTTCAAAAAGCTGCAGCCCTTCGCGAACCAACCCTGAAGCCTGTCGACGCCATACACACGGAAGAGTTATGTCCACCATCAACGAATTAAAAGACAAAATCGACACCAAGACCCTCAACATGGTGTTGCTGGCAGCCGCCACGGCGGGCCTGTACCTCTTTCTCTGGGTGTACAGAAGCAACCTGATCCTCAGCGAAACCACAAAAAAACAGGTGGTAGACAACACCTACATCATCTGGCTCGCGGTGTGTCTTGGCCTGGGTGGCGCGCTCTCCGGGACGGATAACGTGTTGCAAAATACCATTGCGATGATTCTGCTCATCGCCTCCAACGTCATGTACATCGTGTGGGCCTTCAAGGCTAAAAGCGCACTGTCTGAATACGCCCTCAGCGAACATAAAATCGATCTGCGGATGAACGCGTTCTACACCTTCTTCCTGAATATTTTCTACATCAACTACTGCGTCAACGACCTGCCGGAAGAACAGCGAAAGCAAAATATTCTGCGCGGTCACACCCAACAGGCCTAAGACTTCACAGGGCGCAGGTCTGCGCCCTGTATCGCCGTCTCAAGGAGCACGAGATGAAGTGCACACGTACTCGCCACAAAGTGGCACTGACACTGCTCGCGTCCCTGCTTTGCCTTGGCACTGCTCACGCAGCCAATGAAGAGCTGGCCCAAGAGGTGAAGGAAAGCATGCAGGAGACCTGGGACAAGGACACGTCTCCCGGCGAAAACACGATCAAAGACCTGACCTTGATCAGCAGGGGCAAAAACAAATATCGCGGTTTGGTTGAGGTCGATGGCCCGGACGGTCACGAAACCTTGAGCGTGGATGTCATGGTCGACGAAGACAATTTGATCTGGGAAATCGCCGACTGACGTATACATCTCCACCCTTCCTTGCCTGGCCAGCGTTAGGTAGCCCAACGTACCGCTTACTCATTTGGGCATACGGAGTTTGCCTCGGCAAAAATCGGCATACAGAACCCTATGCTCGAAGCGGCTTGATACACAGCTGCACGCATTAACAAAAAGCCTCCTTATCTCGGAGGCTTTTTGTTAACTGAAATTTTAAACCGTGAAGGGCAACACCTCTCCAGGCCACCCGCCTACTGAAGCAAAAACACCATCAGCGGATTGTCATTCAGCCGGCCTTCAAAGTCTGGCGCCTGTTGCTCCAACGGCGTGCCTTTGAGCAACTCCACTTCCTTGCGCGCCACGATCACCCAGGATGGCCGAGGCAACATGGCCAATTGCTCAGGCTCTTTACCACTCACAAACAGCGGCTGCTCATCGTGATCCAGGTTCATCATGTAGCGCACCGCCCAGGTGTCGCGGCCCAGGTCGACAAACACCAACGGCCCCGGTTGCGCATCGCGCAGTGCCTCCACGTGGCTGACGAACGTGCGGGTATCGAATTGCAAGTCTTTGGCCGGATCAATCACTACCACCAGCAGCAGCCATTGCGCGGCCAGGGCGATTACGCTGAGCGATACAAGGCGCAACGCACGGCGCCAGGCGATCAATGCCGCCACTTGCAGAACCGCCATCACGCCAATCAGTAGCGGCAGCGACACGTCAGGCCAGTAGCCGTGTTTCTGCCAGGCATGCCGACACACAAACAGCACCACCACGCATAACGCCGGTAGCGCAGCGACAAGCCATTCATAGCAGCGGCGCACGCCCACCAGCCAGTTTTGCGCTTGCAGCAGCCCATAGGCGGCGACAGCGGCAAACATCGGCACCATCGGCAAAATATAATAAGCGCGCTTGAAGTGCGGCACTGAGAGCCCGAGCAAAATCATCAAGCCGCAGGCCGCGAGCCGAACCACCAGTTGCACATCGTCATTCACCCAGCGCTCGGACCAGCGATGGCGCAGCGCGATCAAGGTCAGCAGCGCCAAGGGCACCACCGGGAAATACCGGTACAAACTCAATTTGAAGTAGAAGTAGAACGGCTCGCCCGACTCGTCGAGCCGCCCGCCCACCTGCATCCTGAACACTTCATCGGCAAACGTGTCGCCACCGCTGAACCGCGCCAGCTTCATCAGCACCCACCAGCAGGCGGCGAGCAACACTAACCCGACGATGCCGTGAATCAGCACCTGCTTGACCCGCGCACCTGGCCGACCCAGCGCCCAGTACACGCACACCACGCCACACACCTCGATCAGCCCCAGCGGCCCGCGAATCGCGAACGCCAGCACAAACAGCGGGAACACGGCCAACTGCCTGGCGCGCGAGCCCAATTGCTCACCGCTGTGCAGCAGGTAAAAACTGCCTACGCACAACAGCGCGACCATCTGGTCCAGGCATACCGAACGCGACTTATCGAGCAACTGAGTGGTGAGCAGCGTCAGCAACACGGTCAGCAGCGCCCAGGGCCGACCGGACGGCGCCAGCAAGCGATAGATCAGCGCAATGACGCCTGCCGACGCCAGCGCCGTCGGCAGCACGTTCGCCAAGTGGTTCGGCGCACCAAACAATCGCGCAAATACGTAGCTGAAGAAGGTCGCGGTACCGGGATAGTCCGCGTACGGCTGACCGTAAGTCGTCGGAAAAAGGCTTGCACCGTGGCGAAACATTTCCTGCATGAACAGCGCCCAGCGGCCGTCAAACCCTTGGGGCACCTGATCCCAGATACCCAGGGTAAACAGCAGCAAAGCGATCAGGAAAATGCCCAGGGACTCCAGGCGAAAACGACTGCGATGGTCCATCAGTATTCCTTCGAGGTAGGGTACGCCGCCGCCATGGTGCCGACTCACCTCCTGAATAACGCCTGAACAAACCCGAAGATTTCCGGGTTTATCGACGGGCGCGCCACACCAGCGCCGGGATCAGCCGGATGTAGACCAGCTCGCCGACCAGCTCCACCAGGGTTTGCAATATCACCGCCGTCGCGGCCAGCCCGCGCACATCTTCAGGCAACGCCAATGCCAGGGGCAGCACCACCAGCGAATTGCGGGTCGACGCACTGAACGTGACTGCCCGCGCCGTCGCAGCAGGCAACGCGAACAGCCGCGCCGCCAGCACGCCCGTCAGCGGCGCCAGCAACAAAAAGCCCGCGTAGACCGGGATCACGGGCAGCAACAACCCGATATCTCGCACCACCGAGTTGATCTGCGAGCCGATCACCACAAACAACACCAGCGCCATTGCCGGTACCGGCAGCCAGGCCCAGGCGTTGCTCCAGGCGCAGGCGACCCTTGAGCGTCGTGCCAGCGACGCAGTCAGCACCGCCAGCACCATCGGCAGCACGATCAACAACAGGAACGCTTCGACAAACGGCCCCACCGCCACCACCCCTTCCGATGGCGCGCCCAACATGACGCTCAGGTACACCGGCAGCAGCACCAGTTGCAGCAGCAACAGAATGGGTGTGGCAGCGAGCATCAGCCGCGAATCGCCTTTGCCGATATGGGTGAACACCACCACATAGTCGATGCACGGCGTCAGCAATACCAACAACGCCCCCACCAGCAGCGCCGGGCGCTCCACCAGGCCGCGGGTCAATGCCCAGACCAGCAACGGCACCAAAATAAAATTGGCCAGCAGCAAGGCGTAAATAAAGCGCCTGTTGCCCAGGCCTTCGCGCAGGTCAAGAAAGGGTATTTGCAGGAACATTGCGTACATCAGCACGGCAATGGCAGGCGTGACCAATACGCCGAGGCCTTGGGCTGACAAGGGTGCGAGCACGCCGAACGTAACCGCCAGGAGGATGGCGACGAAGTAGATCGGGATCTGGTTGTGCTCGAGGGTGTCGCGGGTCATGGAAACGCTCTGCTGGGTCGTAAGGGTGCCAGCCTATGCAGCTACTGGCGCACGGTCGAGCGCTAAACTCGGGCAAGCAATGTGGCCGATTGCATTGGCATGGCTGCAACAAGGCGCGCTGGTGCACTACATACCGGGGCGCCGCGTGACGGATCGCAGCTGGATTCCCTTGGGATTTCCCCCAACCTGCGCTTCAATACCCCACCCAGATCCATACCCCAAGGACGTTGAGCCCATGGCCTCGCCGAACAAGCAGCAAAAACGTGCCCACCGGGCAAAGGCCAAGGCCAAGCAAAACCGCACCCAACGTGCCGTCGCGGCCAAGCCGGATGCATTCGCCGGTGATGACAGCCGCATTGACCTTGAGTCAGTGGATTTGACCGAGTTGTTTGTGGAAATGCGCACCGCCGGCGAGACCAGCCAGCAGGCATTGTGTGCGGCTTTCCTGGCGCACCCGCTGCTGGCGGTGGTGCTGGAGCAGGAAGGTGAGGAAGAAGCCACCGATTTTATCCTGACCGCGCTGATTGAATATCGGCAGTGGGCGACGGACAGCGATGATGAAGCAGCTGCGCTGGCGTGGATTGAGTCGCCGGAGTTTCAGGCGGATTACGTGGCAGCGTCGCAGGCGCTGGCCAACTCCCAGGACTGATACACAACCAAATGTGGGAGCCGGGCTTGCCCGCGATGGCGGTGTATCAGTCAAAGAATATGTCGACTGATACACCGCCATCGCGGGCAAGCCCGGCTCCCACATTGACTTACGTCATCAATTCAACACCGCAGCGCCTGTCTTCTGCGCTTTGCGACGACTCGACACATACAGCCCCGCCGCCACCACCAGCACACTCAAAATCCCGGTCGCGATGATCTCGACCCGGTGCGCTTCCTGGAACAGCATGATGGTCAACGTACCGACGATGAACACCATCACCGCGTAGGTCAGGCCTGGGAAAAGCCACATCTTGAACACAATCTTCTCGCCAGCAGCCGTGCGCTTCTGGCGCATGCGCAGTTGCGACACCGCGATTACCAGGTACACCAGCAAGGCGATGGCGCCGGAGCTGGCGAGCAGGAATTCGAACACCGCCGCCGGAGCCACGTAGTTGGCGAATACTGCCAGGAACGCTGCGCCTGTGGACAACAATACGGCCCAGTAAGGCGTGCCGCTTTTGTTGGTGCGCTTGGCCACCGCCGGTGCGTCACCGCGACGGCCCAGCGAAAACAGCATGCGCGACGCGGTGTACAGCGCCGAGTTCAGGCAACTGGTCACGGCAACCAACACCACCAGGTCGACGATCAGCTTGGCATTCGGGATGCCCATACGCTCCAGCACGGTTTGGTAGGAACCTACCGCTGCGAGGGTAGGATCGTTCCATGGCACCAGGGACACGACGATGAAGATCGACAGCAGGTAGAACAAGCCAATCCGCCAGATCACCGAGTTGGTGGCCTTGGTGATTTGCTGGCCAGGGTTCTTCGATTCAGCCGCCGCAATGGTGACGATCTCGGTGCCCATGAACGAGAACATGGTGGTCAGGATCGCCGCCATGACTGCGCCCATGCCATTTGGCATAAAGCCCTGGGTGTCGAACAAGTGCGACACGCCACTGACTTGGCTGGTCGGCAGGAAGCCGAAAATCGCGGCCAGGCCGAGGATCACAAACCCAACGATCGCGACCACTTTGATCAGCGCAAACCAGAACTCGAATTCACCGTAGTTCTTCACGCTGAACAGGTTGGTCGCGGTCAGCAGCAACGTAATGATCAGGGTAAATGCCCAAATCGCCACGCCGGGGAACCAGGCGTGGAGAATGGTCGCAGCGGCGTTGGCTTCCAACGGAATCACCAGCACCCAGAACCACCAATACAGCCAGCCGATGGTGAAACCGGCCCAGTGGCCAATTGCGCGGTCGGCGTAGGTGGAGAACGAACCTGTGTCCGGCGAGGCCACGGCCATTTCGGCGAGCATGCGCATCACCAACACCACCAACGTGCCCGCAGCGGCATACGCCAGCAGTACGGCCGGGCCAGCGGCAGCAATCGCGTGGCCGGAGCCGACGAACAAACCGGCACCGATAACGCCGGCAATCGACAGCATGGTGACGTGACGCGGTTTGAGCCCCTGTTCGAGGTCATTGGAGCTTTGCGTACTACTCATTGACACACCTTTACGAGGAATTGCGAAAACGGTCAGCCCGGGCTGCGATCTTTCTCGTGAAAAGAAACCAACGGGGCGTTCTTTATTTTTTACGCAAGATTTGCGCCAAAATGTTACAGCGCCGCGATTGACGCGGGCTGTAGGACAATTCAACAGCCGTCGCAAGTCATTGAGAACAATGGCATTCCGCTATAGCGTTACCGACTGACTCACTTTCAAGACGAATAAACGCACCACAAACACACACAAAAAGTACGTGACGCACCATTAAAGGGCTGATATGCGCCATTTGCCCGGTTAACCCTTCCAACACCCGGCCAAAGCTGGCACCATCGCGCCCTTTTTTACGCGAAGCCTGCGGTTTTCCGGGTTCAAACGGCTGTTCGGTTGTTCATGGCGCGACACACTGCTGCGCTGATGCGACACCCTGCCGCGCGCCCCGGTTAACCGTCTGCAGGGCTGTTGGCTGTCATCCAAACGCTATGCTAGGTTGGCGCCTCGCAGGGAAGGCCGCCCAACAGCGCCGAACGCAACGAACACAATGAGGACCGCACATGGCCGAGGCCGCGCCCGCGCTTGAAATTCGCAACTTGCATAAACGCTACGGTGAGCTGGAGGTACTTAAAGGTATCTCGCTGACCGCTCGCGACGGCGACGTGATCTCGATCCTGGGTTCCTCCGGTTCCGGCAAGTCCACCTTTTTGCGCTGTATCAACCTGCTGGAAAACCCGCATCAGGGCCAGATTCTGGTGGCCGGCGAAGAGCTCAAGCTCAAGGCCGCGAAAAACGGCGAGCTGATGGCTGCCGACGGCAAACAGATCAACCGCCTGCGCAGCGAAATCGGTTTTGTGTTTCAAAACTTTAACCTGTGGCCGCACATGAGCATCCTCGACAACATCATCGAGGCGCCGCGCCGTGTGCTCGGCCAGAGCAAGGCCGAAGCCATAGAAGTGGCCGAAGCCTTGCTGGCCAAGGTCGGCATCAGCGACAAGCGCCACGCCTACCCGGCGCAATTGTCCGGCGGCCAGCAACAACGGGCGGCCATCGCACGCACGCTGGCGATGCAGCCCAAAGTCATCCTGTTCGACGAGCCGACCTCGGCCCTTGACCCGGAAATGGTTCAGGAAGTACTTAGTGTGATCCGCGCGCTGGCCGAAGAGGGCCGCACCATGCTGCTGGTCACCCATGAAATGGGCTTCGCCCGTCAGGTCTCCAGTGAAGTGGTGTTCCTGCACCAGGGCCTGGTCGAAGAGCAAGGATCGCCACAGCAGGTGTTTGATAACCCGCTTTCGGCGCGCTGCAAACAATTCATGTCGAGCAACCGCTAACGGAGCAACATGCATGCAGACCTATAAAAAATTCCTTCTGGCTGCGGCCGTCTCAATGGCGTTCAGCGCCACGGCCATGGCAGAAACCCTGAAAATGGGGATCGAAGCGGCCTACCCGCCCTTCAACAATAAAGACGCCAGCGGCAACGTGGTCGGCTTCGACAAAGACATCGGCGACGCCCTGTGCGCCAAGATGAAAGTCGACAAGTGCGAAGTGGTCACCTCCGACTGGGACGGCATCATCCCGGCTCTGAACGCCAAGAAGTTCGACTTCCTGGTGTCCTCGTTGTCGATCACCGATGAGCGCAAGCAAGCCGTCGACTTCACCGACCCGTACTATTCCAACAAGCTGCAATTCATCGCGCCCAAAGCCACCGCCGACTTCAAACCCGACGCGGCCTACCTGAAGGGCAAGATCATCGGTGCACAACGCGCGACGCTGGCCGGCACCTACCTGGAAGACAAGCTGCCGGACACCACCGCCAAGCTCTATGACACCCAGGAAAATGCCTACCTCGACCTGACGTCCGGGCGCCTGGACGGCATCCTCGCCGACAAGTACGTGCAGTACGAATGGCTTAAGAGCAAAGACGGTTCGGCCTATGAATTCAAGGGCGACCCGGTTGTAGAAAGCGACAAGATCGGTATCGCCGTGCGCAAGGGCGACCCGCTGCGCGAGCGCCTGAACAAAGCCCTGGCAGAGATCAAGGCAGACGGCACCTACAAGAAGATCAACGACAAGTACTTCCCGTTCAGCATCGAATGATCTGAGCGACTTGCCCGACGCGCTCACCTGAGCGCGTCGGCTTTTAGCAATGCCTGCCGCGATATGAAAACACCATGAATTTCGATCTCTACGGATTCGGCCCGGCGCTTGCCGCTGGCGCGCTGATGACCGTCAAACTGGCGCTCACGGCCTTGTGCCTGGGGCTGGTGCTCGGCCTCGCCGGCGCCCTTGCCAAAACATCCCCATACAAGCCGTTGCAATGGCTTGGCGGCGCTTACTCGACCCTCGTTCGCGGCATTCCCGAGCTGCTGTGGGTGCTGTTGATTTACTTCGGCACGGTCAACTTGATGCGTGCCCTGGGGGAGTTTTTTGGTAACCCCGACTTTTCCTTGAGTGCCTTTGCCGCCGGGGTCATCGCCCTGGGCCTGTGCTTTGGCGCCTACGCCACGGAAGTGTTTCGTGGTGCGATCCTCGCCATTCCCAAGGGCCACCGCGAAGCCGGTGTGGCGTTGGGCCTGTCGAAGTTTCGGATTTTCACCCGGTTGATCATGCCGCAGATGTGGCGCATCGCCCTGCCGGGCCTGGGCAACCTGTTCATGATCCTGATGAAAGACACCGCGCTGGTGTCGGTGATCGGCCTGGAAGAAATCATGCGCCATGCGCAGATCGGCGTGACCGTGACCAAGCAACCGTTCACCTTCTTTATGGTCGCAGCCTTCATGTACCTGGGCCTTACCGTGCTGGCGATGATCAGCATGCATTTTCTGGAAAAACGCGCCGCCCGCGGCTTCGCAAGGAGCACCCAATGAGCGGTGACTACAGCTGGCTCTCGCATTTCGACCTGGGCCTGAACTGGGCGGTGATCATCAAGTGGCTGCCCCGGCTGGCGCAGGGTGCGACCCTGACGCTTGAGCTGGTGGCCATTGCCGTGATCGCCGGTTTGCTGCTGGCCATTCCGCTGGGCATCGCCCGCTCTTCGCGCCGCTGGTACGTGAGTGCCCTGCCCTACGCCTACATTTTCTTCTTCCGTGGCACGCCGCTGCTGGTGCAGCTGTTTCTGGTCTACTACGGCCTGGCGCAATTCGATGCGGTGCGCGCGAGCTTCATGTGGCCGTACCTGCGCGATCCGTTCTGGTGCGCCACCGCGACCATGACTCTGCACACCGCCGCCTATATCGCCGAGATCCTGCGCGGCGCGATCCAGGCCATTCCGCCGGGCGAAATCGAAGCGGCGCGAGCCTTGGGCATGTCCAAACCCAAAACGCTGTTCTACATCATCCTGCCGCGCGCCTCGCGCATCGGCCTGCCGGCGTACAGCAACGAAGTGATCCTGATGCTCAAGGCCAGCGCCCTGGCCAGCACGGTGACCTTGCTGGAATTGACCGGCATGGCGCGCACGATCATCGCGCGCACCTACTTGCCGGTGGAGATCTTCTTCGCCGCCGGGCTGTTCTACCTGTTGATGGCGTACATCCTGGTGCGTGGTTTCAAACTGTTGGAACGCTGGCTGCGCGTTGATGCTTGCCAAGGACGTTGAGGCCCGCTTCCAGGCGCTGGATGCGTTTCTAATTGAGCACCAGGGGCTGTGGAAACCACGGCCCTTTACCCATCTGCATCTACCCTGGGAAAGCGCGCACCCCACGCTTGCCCAGTGGTTGCGCCACCGCTCACTGGCTGATGCCGAAACCAGCCATAACAGGCCCCATGAACTGTTGGCGCCTGCGCCTTTTCCACAGCTGGCGGAGCAAGCGCTGCGTTTGAGCGCTGTGGATAAGTTACCTGGCCACAAATTGAAGCCTGCGCACCATCGCCTGAATGTCGATGTGCCTGGTCGCAAATGGCAACAGATCGAAGCCTTCGGCGCTGCCCTGCAGTGTGTGCAAACGCCCACGCACTGGCTGGACTGGTGCGCCGGCAAAGGCCATCTTGGCCGCCGCTTGTTGCAACCCGGCCAACAACTGACATGCCTGGAATACGACCCGGCACTGATTGCCTCGGGCCAAGCCTTGAGTGATCACCACGGGTTAGCCGTTACCCATCAGTTGCAAGACGTAATGGCGGACATGTTGATCGACCCCGGCCATACGCCCGTTGCCCTGCATGCCTGCGGCGACCTGCACGTGCGCCTGCTGCAACTCGCCAGCGCTGCCGGCTGCAAGCGACTGGCACTGGCGCCCTGCTGCTACAACCGTATCAATGCCGACAGCTATCAAGCCCTGTCCCAGGCTGGCCGCGCGTCGCACCTGCAGTTGTCGATCGAAGACCTGGGCCTGCCGCTGAGCGAAACCGTCACCGCCGGCACTCGCGTGCGCCTGCAACGGGACACTTCCATGGCCCGGCGTCTGGGTTTTGATCGGCTGCAACGACAGGTGCGCGGCTGCGACGACTACCTGCCCACACCGTCCCTGCCGGCGAGTTGGCTGGACAAACCCTTCGCCGACTACTGCCGGCAGCTGGCGAGCCTCAAGGGTCTATCCACGGGTGAGCAAGACTGGTCAGCGCTGGAGGCTTACGGCTGGCGCCGCCTGGCCGAAGTGCGCAACCTGGAGTTGGTTCGCGGCGTATTCCGGCGTCCGCTGGAAATGTGGCTGGTACTGGACCGAGCGCTTTTCTTGTCGGAACAAGGCTACAAGGTCGAGATAGGCAGCTTCTGCGAGCCTACGCTTACCCCACGCAACTTGATGCTGTTGGCCGAGCGCGATTAGGGGGCAAAATCTACTGCGCGCGCCCTGTGGATAAGTCTGTTGATGGATTCTTTACAGACGCCGTAGCCATAGGTGCCAGAGGCCAAAAGCCACGCTGGTCATTTTTTGTTCACAGAATAAAGTGCACACAAAACAGGCAGTTGCAGCGTGTTGAGAACGGCTCCACAAAATGGCCCTTTCGTGACAGCAGTCACCAACCGATTGTGCATAAGCGTCTGGCAATAACCGTATAAACCGCGCTTTAAGCCTGCCTTTTTGGCGCCTTCAACAACTGGCAAATTTGATTGAAATCATCACTGACCAGTCGCCTCGCGACGTTGTCCAGCGTGCCAAGGCACGCGGCATCGGCCTGCACAACCACCAGCACTACGTTGGCAACGCACTCTGTGACGGCAATGACGGAGTGTCGTTATTTTGATGTTGTTTTTTAGACAAGCGGTAAATGGTCAAATTAATGGCCGGCAGCTGCTCAGCTGAGGCGCGCCTTCAAGGCACGGCAAAGCGCATTGACATCCTGGCAGCCCACACTGTTGAGCGCAGGGTCGAGCGGATCCAGCCCATAGGCCAGCGCCTCACAAAACGCCGGGTCACGGCGGACCTCACCCAATACGGCATCGCCAAGGCGCAGCTTGAATACCTCAGCCATGTCCTGGCTGAAAGCGTGAGAGGCATCGACTTGATTGATCACATAGAAGCGCTGTGGAGCCGACTCACCTTCAAGGTAAGGCGCGAGCACCGCGTCCATATTGGCCAAGCGGCGGAACGACGCGGCGTCGGGCTTGACCACCACCAACACCACGTCGGCCACCGACATGGCCTGGTTCAGGTACACCGTATTCCCCGCCGGCACATCAATGACCACCGTGTCCTGGCCATTCAGCCCCAGCCCGGCCAAGCGCTTGCCGAGAAACTCGAGGTCCTGGCCCAACCAGCGAGTCAGGCTTTGTTGCTGCACCAGGTCCGTTTCACCAAAAGCCACCAGGCGGCACCCGGCAAAACCGCGCTCGGGCAACGCCTCCCAGGTTTGATTAAGCAAACTGGTCGCGCCGATGCCCGCAAGATCGCCCCCCAGGCACAGGTGATGACGCAACGCGTTTTGCGGGTCCAGATCCAACGCCAGCGCCGGATGCCCGTGACGCTGCAACCCACTGGCAAGCGCCGCCACCAACGTGCTGCGCCCCACACCGCCCGTCGCAGAAACCACCACCACGACCTTCGGCGCCAGCGGGTCCGAATACACCTCGCCACGCGGGCCTTCCACCAACTCAGCCGGGCGCAGAGCGCCCGCTGCGCCTTGATTCAACTGATCCAGCAAACGCTGCAAAGGCGCCGACGCCGATTCGGGCGTCACGGCCGGCTCGATAAACGAATTCGCACCCAGTGAGGTGTAAAGTTTTGAAATGTGATCTGCACGCCCCACTGACTGCTCCTCCCGTTCTATCCACAGGTAACTAAGGCGCGCATTGTGTGATATCAGAGTGATGGTGTCAGTATTTTGATGTTTGTAAGGAAATGCTTTCAGATGAGCGGCTTGACGTCATTTTTATGGCTCTATGCTGAGGTTTATGTATTTGCTTTTAAATCAAGCTGATACCGTATTTTTGTGCGATTTTTGATCGAAGTCTTCTAATTTTAGCTAGCTCACCCTTGCTCTCGTATCGACGCGTATTTATGTCCTCATCCCCTAAAAAATCACTCCCAGGCATTTAATGGCCTTACCCACCATTGACCTTAAAGCCCACACTCACTGAACCCCAACACTGCAAAACCCCCATCGCCGCCAGCTTCACCGCCGACCTGACCTACCTCGACGCCAAAGGCCAGCAGCACGTGTTGGAATACATGAAATTCACCGACGCCTGTGGAGACGGAAATTGACCCGTCGAGAGGCCCTGTGAAGCACCTTCGAGGCAGGGAAAAAGCAACGTTCGCAAAGAAACCTCTGCTTCTGCAAAAATAGTAGGAATTCAGGGGTTTACAGATGCTTGGCAATCGCTATAATCGTCGCCCTAACACGCCGGTATAGCTCAGTTGGTAGAGCAACTGACTTGTAATCAGTAGGTCCCGGGTTCGACTCCTGGTGCCGGCACCATACAAAACGAAGCCCTCACAGAAATGTGAGGGCTTTGTTGTTTCTGAAGTCTGAATTTTCATCACGTGGTGAATCTGATGTGCTGCCTCACAGTAGGCGCTTTCACCAGTGTCCCCGTCTTTATGCAAAATTATGGCTGGCCAATAATTATGGCCAATCCATAAAATAAATAATTTCACCAATGGTCCTCGACACCGACCAAGCTGACTCAAAACCAACCCATCTATTTTCCCGTTTGCTCCCCATCCTCCACCCAGCTACTCTCCCGACCGTCACTGCCACCGCAGCGGCCGGGCCTGAGAACCCGATTTGATGCAGGCGCTAAAGCGCCACGCATTCGTTTGAATCACGAACGTGGTAGCTCTCACTCGATATGGGAGTTTCACCAATGACCGCTACAAAACCGTCCGCACTAACCACCCTCGGCGTCACCCCGTTCTCCTTTCACTCCGACCAGCCCCTGTTCCGCGTCAACAGCGGTGTTTCCCTGCATGAAGCCCTGCGCCATGTTTGCGACTTGCTCCACGTCGCCAAGCTGCTCACAGAAGACGCGGCGATGACGAAGGAAACGGACCGTTATGCCTGGGCGTCGCATTATTTGCAGGAGATGAGCAAGGCGGTGATTGATGATGTGGTGAAGGTGTTGGAGTCACCCTGCACTAACGAGTAACAAGTGAAGTGCGCCAGTCAGAGCTGATTGGCGCACATAAAAAAACCCCGAACAGGTCGGGGTTTTTTATCGCCTGAAATCAGGCGCGACGCCGGATCAATTAGAAAACATTGATCGGATAGTCGGCGAACAGGCGCAGTTCGTTGCCGCCTACGTTGTAGTTGCTGGCGTTGTTAGACACGCGCAACCAGGACGCACGCGCACGCAGGCTCAGGTCTTTGGCTGGGCCGCTCTGTACTACGTACTTGAACTGGTTCCAGATTTCACGCTCGGTGCCATCGCCACGGCCGCTGCCGTCGTCGATGTTAGTGCCACGCACGTAGGCAACGTTGTAGGTCAGGCCCGGCACGCCGAAGGAGGCGAAGTCGATGCCGTAACCGGCTTGCCAGGAGCGCTCGTCCTTGCCGTTGAAGTCGGACCAGTAGGAGTTGGCCAGCAGGATGGTGTTGCCGCCGTCGCCGATACCGCCAGCATTGCGGTAGCCGCCGTAGAGGTAGCCGGTGTCGCCGGTGCTGCGCTGGTGAGCGAGGGTGAAGCTGTGCGGGCCGACGGCCCAGGTAGCGCCCAGGCTCCAGATTTTGTTGTCGCGGGCGTCGGCGTCACCTTGGTTTTCCAGGGCGAAGCTCTTGTCCAGCTTGGTTTTGTAGCCGTTGAAGTCAAAGGTCAGCGATTGCTTTTCTGGCAGGGCCAACACGTAGTTGACGTTCACGTATTGCTTCTTCAGCACGTCTTGCATGTCGGAGGCGTACAGCGCGGCCGACAGGCTTTCGGTGAATTTGTAGCTGCCACCGATGTAGTCGATGCTCTTCAAACGGCCGCTGTCGCTGCCTTCGGCGCTCTTGCGCGCTTCCTTGGTGAAGTGACCGGCGTCGAGCTGCAGGCCGGCGATCTCTTTGGAAACGATCGACGTACCCTCGAAGGTTTCCGACAGCAGGCGGGAGTTGTCGTACTGCAGCACCGGTACGGCTGGCATCTGCTGACCGTACTTGATCACGGTGTTGGAGATGCGCGCCTTGACGGCTGCGCCGCCTTTGGACAGGTCATCGGCGGCTGCGCCGCTGTCGCCTTGCTTGAAGAAGTCGATACCGCCTGCGCCGCTGCGGCCTTTACCACCGTCCAGGCGAATAGCGTACTGGCCGATCACGTCCACACCCACACCAACGGTGCCTTGAGTGAAGCCGGATTCGAATTTGCCGATGAAGCCCTGGCCCCATTCAGCTTTGTCTTGCTTGCCGTTTTTGTAGTCGCGGCTGATGTAGGCATTACGTGCTGCGATGTTCAGGTGGCTGTCTTCAACAAAACCCTTGGATTGCTCCTGGTCGTTGGCCATGGCTGTCGATGCGCTCAAAATCCCCAGAGCGATCAGACTCATCCGTTGCTTCAACATGTTTTTATATTCCTTATTACTGGTTGAGTACGCGCTGTGACACCAAGCTCCGTGTCGCTTTTTTGGTGTCGACTTTTCTCCAGAAAAAAACAGGCCCGCGGACGACTGAACTGCCGCAGGCCTTTTTTTATTGGATGAGTCATGGCGGTTTGCCACAGGCGTTGGGCGCAATCCTATGCGCGGGTTGAACTATGTGTCAATTTCGTGAATCGTCTGAATTTAGGCGAAAAAAGTCTAAGCAAGGCGTTCCAGGGCGTCCAGGCGCGCCTCAAAAACCGTCCGTTTCGTCAAGAAAACACATCGTGTAACACTTTCAGCGACAGGCAAGCCTGGGAGTAGATAACGCGCGCAAATGCAAAGCATTACCATTCGCGCGCAATTTTATCCTCAACCTTTTCGGATACATTTCCCATGCCTGCCCCTCGCCTGACGCCCATCACTCTTGGGCTCTCTGTTCTGCTGACTGCCGGTTTTGCCTGCGCCGCCACGGTGCTGCCGGAAACCTCGGTGAGCGCCGAAGCGGATGAAGATGACCCACGCGTCAAAGAGACCAGCACCGCCACGCGCACTGCGACGGCCGTGCGTTATGTGCCGCAGGCCATCGACTCGATAAAAACCGAGAGCCTGCGCGCCTATGGCACCAACGATTTGGGCAAGGCATTGAGCGGCATTCCGAACGTCAGCAGCGGTGCCGACACGCGCTTCGACAGCCTGCGCATCCGCGGCTTCGACGCGAGCAACGACTTCTACCTCGACGGCATCCGCGACGACAGCCAATACGTGCGCGACCTGCATAACATCGAGCGCATTGAAGTGCTCAAAGGCCCGGCCGCTGTGCTCTATGGCCGAGGCGGCCAGGGCGGCATCGTCAACCGCGTGAGCAAATTGCCCCAGGCGGGCCAAAAGTCGAGCATCGAAGCCCAGGGCGGCAGCGAGGACATGCGCAGCCTGTACGCCGACCTCAGCACCGACCCGACCGACACCATCAGCCTGCGCCTGAACATGGGGAACGCAGACAACAACAGCTTCCGCGATGGCGTGAGTGGCAACCGCCAACTGTTCGCGCCGTCGATGAGCTGGCAACTCACGCCGGACCTGAACTGGCTGGTGCAATACGAATACAGCCGCTACAACCGCACGCCGGACCGCGGCATTCCCGGGGTCAACGGGCGCCCGGCGGACGTAAGCCGCAGCACCACCTACTTCGACAGCCGCGATTATATCGACGACAAATCCCAGTCCGTGCGCTCCAGGCTGGCCTATGAACTCAACGCCGACTGGCAACTGCGCCACACCCTCGGTGTGTTCAAGCTCGACAGCGATTTCGACAACACCTACCAGACCGGCTACGACCCAAAAACCAACAAGGTCACCCGCCAACACTGGCAGCAGGACCTGACCACCCGCAACGTGTTCAACAACCTTGAGCTGGAAGGCGGTTTCGACACCTTCGGCCTGGAGCATCGCGTGCTCACCGGCCTTGAACTGGGCAGCCAGCGCCGCGACCCCAAGCTATACACCGCCACCGCCGTAAACCGTGGCGGCCAGGCCGTGCCGAGCCTCGACCTCAACAGGCCCAACCGTCACTTGAGCCACACCGGGCGGATGAGCCTTTCAAGCTACAACCACACCGAAGTCGAGAGCCGCGCCGTGTACGTGCAGGACCAACTGCGCCTCAACGATCAATGGCAAGTGCTGGCCGGCCTGCGCTACGACCACTTTGAAGTGGACACCACCAGCAAGGTGCTCAACGTGCGCCAAGACGTCGAAAGCCACAGCACCAGCCCGCGCGTGGGCCTGGTGTGGACGCCGCTTGCCCATCACTCGTTTTATGCGTCGTGGAGCAAAACCTTCTCCCCCGCTGGCGGCGGCTTGATCGGCATCACCCCGAATGCCGCAGGCAGCGTCAACGACCTGAGCCCGGAGCTGACCAAACAAAAGGAAATCGGCGTAAAAAGTGACTGGCTCGACGACCGCCTCAGCACCACGCTGGCCGTGTACGAGCTTGAACTCTACAACCGCCGCACCAGCGACCCGCTGGACCGCACCGTCACCCTGCTCACCGGCCTGCAACGCTCACGCGGCGTCGAGCTGACGGCCACCGGCAAGATCGCTGGCAACTGGTACGTGCGCGGTGGCGTGGGCCTGCAGGATGCCAAGGTTGAGAAAGACAACAACGGTTTTGAAGGCAAGCGCGTCAGCGACGTGGCCAAGCGCAACGGCAGCCTGTTCATCACCTGGAAACCTGAGATGGGCTGGTATGCAGAAACCGGTTTGACGCTGGTGGGCGACCGTTATGCCGACAACCTCAACACCGTGGTGTTACCGGGTTACGGGCGTTGGGATGCACTGGCCGGGTTTCGTCAAAAGGAATGGGATGTACGGGCGGCGCTGAACAACATCGCCGATAAACACTATTACGACTCCGCCACCAGCGTGGCGCAGATTCAACCGGGGGAGCCGCGCAGCCTCGTCGTTACAGGCACCTACAGTTTCTAGGCTGATCACAAAACCAAATGTGGGAGCGGGCTTGCTTGCGAATGCAGTGTGCCAGTCGCTGAATGTGTATCTGACACACCGAATTCGCGCGCAAGCCCGCTCCCACATTTTTAGATCCCGGTGTTTTTCAGTCTTTCGTCAACTCACACAACGCCAACACTTCATCCTCAGTGAACAATCCCGCCGGATAGCGTTCACTCATCAAGCTGCGCAGGTCGATTTGCCTCACCTGTCGCGAGCCGTTTGCTTTCAACCACAGACCCAACGCATGG
Source organism: Pseudomonas sp. PWP3-1b2 (assembly GCF_049896045.1). Classification (NCBI taxonomy): domain Bacteria; kingdom Pseudomonadati; phylum Pseudomonadota; class Gammaproteobacteria; order Pseudomonadales; family Pseudomonadaceae; genus Pseudomonas; species Pseudomonas sp. PWP3-1b2. The sequence continues at coordinate 164,691 of NZ_JAFCTN010000006.1, read as the reverse complement.
ATCGCATCACCGTTGACCCGCATCGGGTGGAACGGGTGCGTGTGATTCAGGTTGATATCGGCATTCATTTCAGCGCTCTCCCCTACTGCGTGAGCGGCTAACTTACTCAAGGTTTATGACAGAACTGCGCAGCCATCACCGTGAGCCACTATGGCAACACCGATACAAGAGCTATGCCAATGTCCCGTGTTTATAGGCGTTCGGACACAAAAAAGCCCGCGACCTTGCTGGGCCGCGGGCTTGCTTTGAGCGCCGCAAAAAGCTGGCTTTACGCCACTACTGCGCGTGCTGTTACAACTGCACTCAGTTTTTGTGCGGGGCGGGCTGTTGTTGGGTCAGGCAATGAATATTGCCGCCGCCCAGTAACAGTTCGCGGCCCGGCACCATCACCACTTCGTGCTGCGGGAACAGGTCCTGCAGAATCTCTTTGGCCTGGTTGTCCAGCGGGTCATTGAAGCTCGGCGCGATGATGCCGCCGTTGACGATCAGGAAGTTGACGTAGGAACCGGCCAGCCGCACGGTCGGATTGCGCTCTTGCGAGCCATCCACCGGGTCGACACCGGCGCATTCGTCTTCGGTGGCGTACAGCGGGCCCGGAATCGGCATTTTATGCACCGTGAACGCGCGGCCCTTGGCGTCAGTGCTGCTTTGCAGCACGTCCATGGCGGCGTGGCAGCGCGCGTAGTTCGGGTCTTGCGGGTCATCGGTCCAGGCCAGCAACACTTCGCCTGGGCGCACGTAGCAGCAGAAGTTATCCACATGGCCGTCGGTTTCGTCGTTGAACAGGCCGTCCGGCAGCCAGATGATTTTATCCACAGCCAGATTGTCACTGAGCACGGCTTCGATTGCCGCGCGATCGAGGTGTGGGTTGCGGTTGCGGTTCAGCAGGCATTCTTCGGTGGTGATCACCGTGCCTTCGCCGTCCACATGAATCGAACCGCCTTCCAGCACAAAACCCTCGGTGCGGTAACGCGACGCGCGCTCGATTTCGAGGATCTTGCCGCCTACCTGACAGTCGCGGTTCCACGGCGCATAAAGGCCGCCGTCAAAGCCGCCCCAGGCGTTGAAATCCCAGTTCACACCGCGCACTTCGCCGCTGTCGTTGATCACAAACGTCGGGCCTGTGTCGCGAACCCAGGCGTCGTCGCTGGACATTTCCACCACGCGGATATTGGGCACGTCCAAACGCGCACGGGCGTTTTCGTACTGACCGGCCGACACCCCCACCGTCACCGGTTCAAACCGCGCAATGGCTTTGGCCACGGCCACGTGAGCGGCCTGCGCAGGCTTGCCGCCGAGGCGCCAGTTATCCGGGCGCTCGGGCCAGATCATCCAGGTTTGGGTCTGTGGCGCCCATTCGGCAGGCATATGAAAGCCATCGGCGCGGGGTGTGCTGTGCAGGGTGGTCATGGCGTTCAAGACTCCGAATGGGGTGAAAGCCGACTTTATAACGGATAAAAATCGGCTTTAAAAGCGATAAAAGATCATAGGCGAGTGACATGAGAGTTAATAGCCGATAACAATCGGTAAATTACAGCTGCTCATCCAGCACCTTCGACAGCATGTCGACAAAGAAATCCACACTGCGTTTAGAGGTGACCATCGGTGGCTTGATCTTGAGGATGTTGAGGTAATCGCCGGTCGGCTGCATGAAAATCCCCAGTTCGCGCAGGCGATCACACAGCACTGCGGTTTCTTGCGATGCTGGCTCAAGGGTATGCCGATCACGCACCAACTCCAGGCCCAAATAGAACCCCGAACCGTGAACCGCGCCAACCAGCGGGTGGCGCTCGATGAGTGCTTCCAGGCGCGCCTTGAAATGCGCGCCCACCACTTGGGCGTTTTCCCACAGCTTTTCTTCCTCCATTACATCCAGCACGGCCATGCCGATCCGGCAACTGACCGGGCTGCCCCCCGACGACGAGAAAAAATAGCCCTCGGCCTCCAGCGCTTCGGCAATTTCGCGCCGGGTAATCACCGCGCCCAGCGGCTGGCCGTTGCCCATGCCCTTGGCCATGGTGATGATGTCCGGCACCACGCCCTGCTCTTCAAAGCCCCAAAAGAAGTGGCCCATGCGGCCGTAGCCCACCTGCACTTCATCGGCGATGCACACGCCGCCCCGAGCGCGTACCAGCGCGTACACCTGCTGTAAATAGCCCGGCGGCAGTGAAATGCCCCCGGCGTTACCGTATACCGGCTCACAGATAAACCCGGCCAGTTGGCGTTTGCTCGCGGCGATTTTCGCCAGGTTGTGCTCCACGCTTCGTACATAGTCCGGTGCACTGTCCTGCCCGCGAAACTCCCCGCGATAGGTATTCGGCGCCGTCACCGGGTGCACCCAGTCCGGGCGACTGCTCAATGCTTGCGGGTTGTCGGCAATCGAGGTGGACACCGCATCCGCCGCCACCGACCAACCGTGGTAAGCCTCCAGCACGCTGAGCATGTCGCGCCCGCCGCTGTAGGCCCACGCCAGGCGAATCGCCAAATCATTGGCCTCGGTGCCGCTGTTGACCAGAAACACCCGGTCCATGCCTTCCGGCGCCAGCGCCAGCAAGCGTTCGGAAAACTCGGCAATCGCCGCATAATGAAAGCGCGAGTTGGTATTGAGCAGCGACCATTGCCGCGCCGCCACCACCGCCATGCGCGGGTGCCCATGGCCCAGCACCGCGACGTTGTTGAGCATGTCCAGGTAGGAACGCCCCTGCATGTCGATCAGGTGGTTGCGCCAGCCCCGCTCGATGCGCGGCGGGTCCTCGTAATAGTGCTTCTGCGAACGGGCGAAACTCGCATCACGGCGTGCCAGCAAGGCCTTGGGGTCCAACTCGGGTGCGGCATCACACGCCAGCCCCAGCAACATCGCCGGCGAGGGGCACAGCGCCTGCCACGCCAGCGCCCTGGACGGTGTGCAGAACAGCGGCGGCTCAAGGTCGGCGCGGCACAATTGCACGGTCAGCGGCGCGTGGACCTCACCGAGGATCTGCCCTTTCACCAGTACCGAATCGGGCTTCAATAAGGTTGTTACGCCCCACAGACGCACACTTAGCTGATCACCCTGCAAGCGCAGCATGCCCTGCGCGCCCTGGTGCAGCGTCCCGGCGAAGGGCGCTTCCAACACGGTGCCATGAGGCAGGTGCAATTCCACATGCAGCGCGAATGTGTCCGGCTCGACGGCAGTGTCGGGGCGTGTGCGCGACAAGCGATATTGCCCATATCGGCTGGCCGCCAGCCCGTGCACCGTCGCCGCTTCATCCAACAGCCGCCGGTCGATGCCGGGCGCTTCCCAATTGCCCGCATCGAAATGCGGGCTGAGCACACCCAGGTCGATCAGCGCGAACTCACGGCCCACCAACCCCGGCAGTAACGGCGCGAAATCCAGGCCCGCCAGGGGCGACAGCGTTTCACCCACACACCGCAGGATCGCTGCCTCCATCAACTCAAACGGCACCGACGTTGCCACGTGGAAAATTTCCCACTCGTGCTCGGCGTTTTTCAACAGATAAGCGTTATCCGGGTCCAGCCGTTGCTGTTGCTCGCTGCTCAGCACCAGCACCGCGGCACGGGCGACGATCAGCGGCCACAGCGCCTGCAACTCTTCGCGCTGCAACGGCGTGACGGCATGACACGCCTGGATCGCCGGCAAAATCGCAAACGGGTCGCCGTCGGCATGGTGCAGCAGCGCGGCGCAGGTCACGGACAGGTCGGCAATGCGCCAGGTGTGCACCAGATCGCCGAAATCGATCACGCCCTGGATTTGCCAGCGCCGCCCGGCATCGCGCTGCCACACCACGTTGTCGTCAGTGATGTCCATGTGCACGGCCTGCCACGGCAACTGCTGCGCCAGCGGCTGAATGCACGCGTCTACCTGCTCGGCCATCTGCTCCAGCGCGGCGCGATGGGGCAGGTTTTCCAGGGTGGCCAGCAGGTGCTTGATCAACGCCAGGGCGTGGCGCGGGTCCCATTGCAGCGTGCGCTCAAGGCCCGGGTGTTGGAAATGCGCGAGCGCAAGGCTCATGCGCCCGCACAACTGGCCAAAACCTGCGATTACCTCGCGGCCCAGGTGCGGCAGATGAGTCAGGGGCTGGCCTTCGATGTAGTCGAGCAGCCGCACGTGCAAGGTTTGCCCGTCGACCGTCACGGTCAGCAGTTCTTCACCGGTGCGGGCGCGGATAACCCGGGGCACGCGCAGGTGCGCTTGCAGCTCATTGAGGGCGGCGTGCTGGGCCTGCAACTCCAAGGCGGCGTAATCACCCCGGCAGATTTTCAAGACAAACCGGCCACGGTCGCTGTCGACCCGGTAATTGAGGTCTTGCTGGCTGCCCAGCGACTGCATGGTGCCGGTGAGGCCGTAATGTTGCTCCAGCAGGTGCGCTGCCGTGTCAGGGCCCACTTGCGGGCAAGGCAGACTGGCACGATGGATCAACGTGGCGAGCAACATTGGGGCAACCTCGGTTCTTTTCAGGCGTCTATATCGCCACTGTTCGGGGGCGTTAATCAACCCCTCGTGCAAAGCGCGCTTGCACCGCGCCGACGCACGAATCAAGCTACACGTCTTTTGCCCAATGTCCGTCTAAGGAAGAGGCCCTCGACATGCGTATTCTTATCACCGGTGGTGCCGGTTTCATCGGCTCCGCCCTGATCCGCCACCTGATTCAAAACACCGAGCACGAAGTGCTCAACCTCGACAAACTCACCTACGCCGGCAACCTCGAGTCGCTGGCCAGTGTGGCGTCAAACAGCCGCTACGAGTTCGTCCAGGCCGATATCATCGACCAGGCCACCGTCAGCGCCCTGCTGACGCGCTTCGAGCCACAGGCCATCATGCACCTGGCCGCCGAGTCGCACGTGGACCGCTCCATTGACGGCCCGTCGGATTTTATCCAGACCAACATCGTCGGCACCTACAGCCTGCTCGAAGCCACCCGCGCTTACTGGCAGACGCTGGCCGAGCCGGCCAAGAGCGCATTCCGCTTCCACCACATTTCCACGGATGAGGTGTACGGCGACCTGCACGGCGTGGACGACTTGTTCACCGAAACCACCCCTTACGCGCCAAGCTCGCCGTATTCGGCCAGCAAAGCCGCCTCCGACCACCTGGTCCGCGCCTGGCAGCGCACCTATGGCCTGCCAGTGCTGCTGACCAACTGCTCGAACAACTACGGGCCGTTCCACTTCCCGGAAAAATTGATCCCGCTGGTTATTCTCAACGCCCTCGCGGGCAAGGCGCTGCCGGTTTACGGTGATGGCCTGCAAGTGCGTGACTGGCTGTACGTCGAAGACCACGCCCGCGCGCTGCTCAAAGTGGTGACCGAAGGTGTGGTGGGCGAGACCTACAACATCGGCGGCCACAACGAGCAGAAGAACATCGACGTGGTACGTGGCATTTGCGGCCTGCTGGAAGAGCTGGCGCCGCAACGCCCGGCCGGCGTGGAGAAATTCACCGACCTGATCACCTTCGTCAAGGATCGCCCGGGTCACGACCTGCGCTACGCGATCGATGCCAGCAAGATCGAACGCGAGCTGGGTTGGGTTCCGCAAGAAACCTTCGAAACCGGCCTGCGCAAAACCGTGCAGTGGTACCTCGACAACCTGGAATGGTGCCGCCGCGTTCAAGACGGCAGCTATCAGGGTGAGCGCCTGGGCAACAGCGATCCAAAAGACCTGATTGCATAACCAAGGCAACGGGCAGCACAGCTAGGCATAATGCGCTTGTACCCACAGGCGCATGATTCCCATGACTCCATCCCTCCCGCGAAGACCCCGCTGGCGCAGCCTCGCCCTCCTGGCGTTGTGCCTGGCGCCGCTGCTGTGGCCGCTGGAGCACTTGGCCGAGCGCTATTACCGCAGCGAGCTGGCCGGGCAAAACCGCCAGACCCTCGACCTGTACGTCGCCAACCTGTTGGGCACCTTGCACCGCTATGAAGTGCTGCCGCAGATCCTCGGCGATTTGCCCGCCCTGCGCATCGCGCTGGACGCGCCGCACGTCAGCACCCATCTGACAGACGCCAACCTGCTGCTCAAAGACGTCGCCGCCCAGGCCGGGGTGGAAGTGATGTACCTGATGGACACCACGGGCAAAACCCTCGCGGCCTCGAATTGGGACAAACAAGACAGCTTTGTGGGCCGCAATTTCTCATTCCGCCCGTATTTCAGTGAAGCCATGGCCGGGCGCCTGGGGCGGTTTTTCGGCCTGGGCACCACCTCAGCCAAGCGCGGCTACTTCTTCGCCGCCGCCGTGCGCGATGGCGACAAAGTCATCGGCGTGCTGGTGGTCAAGGTCGACCTGGACCACACCGAAAGCCTGTGGGGCAACACACCCGAACAACTGCTGGTGACCGACCACAATGGCGTGGTGATCCTCACCTCGCGCCCGCAATGGCGATTTCGCGCCACCCGGCCGCTGACGGCCGAAGAACGCCAGGCGATCATTGCGATCCAGCCCTACCCGACCCGCGACCCGCAGCCACTGGCGCTGAGTTCCAGCGCCTGGCTGCGCCAGTCCACCGCCATTGCCGAAACCGGCTGGAACGTCGAGATTCTTGCGCCGCGCTCGCTGATCAACCGGCCGGTACGCACTGTGGTCGCCGTGGGTGGCGCCACGTTGCTGGTGGTGATGCTGTTGCTGGGCCTGATAATGCAGCGCCGCCGGCATTACCTGGAACGCATCGCCTTTGAAGCCAGGGCGCGTCGGGAACTGGAAGCGCGCGTGATCGAGCGGACCAGCGACCTCGAGGGGCTTAACCGGCGCCTGAAGCAGGAAGTGCTGGAGCGCGAACATGCCCAGCAGGAGCTGGTGCGCGCCCAGGATGATTTGGTGCAGGCGGGTAAATTGTCGGCGCTGGGCACCATGTCGGCGAGTATCAGCCACGAGCTGAATCAACCGTTGGCGGCGATTCGCAGCTACGCGGAAAACGCGGAAATTTTGCTCGACCATGAGCGCACCAACGACGCTCGCGGCAACCTCAAGCTGATCAGCGAGCTGACCGGGCGCATGGCTTCGATCATTGCGCACCTGCGCGCCTTCGCCCGCCGCGATCGCCATGCACCGGAAAGCGTGGCGCTGCAACCGGCGCTGGACGATGCATTGGCGTTGCTGGCCAAGCGGCGCCGCTCGATGGAAGTCGAGTTGATCCGCGACCTGCCGGAAGCAACGCTGTGGGTACAGGCCGGCGAAACCCGCCTGCGCCAGGTGCTCGGCAACCTGCTGGCCAATGCCCTCGACGCCCTCACCGAAAAAGGCCCGCCGCGCAAACTCTGGCTGAGTGCCCAAACCACCGAACAGGGCGTGAACCTCTACATTCGCGACAACGGCCCGGGCTTTTGCATGGAAGCCCTGGGCCGCGCCAGCGAGCCGTTTTACACCACCAAAACGCGCACCCAGGGCCTTGGGCTGGGCCTGGCAATCTGTGACACCTTGATGCGCGCCTTTGGCGGCGAGCTGCTGTTCGCCAACAGCAAGGAAGGTGGTGCGCTGTTAACCTTGAAATTGCGTGCCGGCTCGCCGGGCGTCAGTTTGCAACCGTCCGAGGACCGCAGTGTATGAGTATCGATAACGGGATTCAGGTGGTGTTGATCGACGACGATCCGCACCTGCGTCAGGCCCTGTGCCAGACCCTGGACCTGGCCGGGCTGAAAGTTCTGACCCTGGGCGAAGCCACTGGCCTCACCGCGCGCCTGTCGCGGGACTGGCCGGGTGTGGTGGTCAGCGACATTCGCATGCCCGGCATGGACGGCCTGGAGCTGCTTGCCGAGCTGCACGGCCAAGACCCGGAGCTGCCGGTGCTGCTGATTACCGGCCACGGCGACGTGCCACTGGCGGTGCAGGCCATGCGCGCCGGCGCCTACGATTTCCTCGAAAAACCCTTCGCCAGCGACGCCCTGCTCGACAGCGTGCGCCGCGCCCTCGCCCTGCGCCGCCTGGTGCTGGACAACCGCAGCCTGCGCCTGGCCCTCAGCGATCGCCAGCAATTAAGCACCCGTTTGGTCGGCCATTCACCGCAAATGCTGCGCCTGCGCGAGCAGATCGGCGCCCTGGCCGCGACCCGCGCCGATGTGCTGATTCTGGGTGAAACCGGCGCGGGCAAAGAGGTTGTCGCCCGCGCGCTGCACGACCTGTCGAGCCGCCGCAGTGGGCCATTTGTGGCGATCAACGCAGGCGCTTTGGCCGAATCGGTGGTGGAAAGCGAGCTGTTCGGCCATGAACCCGGCGCGTTTACCGGCGCGCAGAAACGTCGCATCGGCAAGTTCGAATTCGCCAACGGCGGCACGCTGTTCCTGGATGAAATCGAAAGCATGAGCCTGGACGTGCAGGTCAAGCTGCTGCGCCTGTTGCAGGAGCGAGTGGTGGAACGCCTGGGCGGTAATCAGCTCATCCCGCTGGACATCCGCATCATCGCGGCCACCAAGGAAGACCTGCGTCAGTCCGCTGACCAGGGGCGGTTTCGTGCCGACTTGTATTACCGCCTCAACGTCGCGCCGCTGCGCATTCCGCCGCTGCGCGAGCGCGGTGAAGACGCGTTGATGCTGTTCCAGCACTTCGCCGACGAAGCCAGCAGCCGTCACGGCCTGCCGCTGCATGAGCTGCAACCCGGCCAGCGCGCGTTGCTGTTGCGCCACAGCTGGCCGGGCAATGTGCGCGAGTTGCAGAACGCCGCCGAGCGCTTTGCCCTGGGCCTGGAACTGGCACTGGACAACACACCGGACAATCCCGCCGCTGGCGTTCTGACCTCCACGCCGGGGGGGCTGAGCGAGCAAGTTGAACAGTTCGAAAAAAGCCTGATCGCCGCCGAACTGACTCGCCCCCACAGCTCTGTGCGCAGCCTCGCCGAAGCCCTCGGCATACCGCGCAAAACCCTGCACGACAAGCTGCGCAAGCACGGCCTGAACTTCGCCGACAGCGGCAACCACGGCGCAGACGACGAATGACCCACCCCAACCGCCAAGAGGCCGCCATGAGCCGCGACAGCCGTTACCTGGAATCCATCCTTCACCACGACATCCCCCTCACCCGGGAAATGGGCCTCAAGGTGCTCGACTGGCAACACGGGAAACTGCAACTGCACCTGCCTTTGCAAGCCAACATCAACCACAAAAGCACTATGTTTGGCGGCAGCCTCTACTGCGGCGCGGTGCTGGCCGGCTGGGGCTGGCTGCATTTGCAGTTACGCGAGGAAGGGATTGAAGACGGGCATATCGTGATTCAGGAAGGGCAGATCAGTTATCCGTTGCCTGTCACTCGGGACGCGACGGTGATTTGCCAGGCACCGGAGGAAAAGGTGTGGAAGCGATTTTTGGCGACGTATAAGCGCTATGGGCGTGCGCGGTTGACGCTGGACACGTGGATTGTGAATGAGGGTGGTGAGGACAAGGCCGTGACCTTTACCGGCCAGTACGTCCTGCACCGCTAAATGCCACACCCCAAAACAACTGTGGGAGCTGGCTTGCCAGCTCCCACATTGAATTTGCTGTGACCTCAGGACCTGGCCAGGCTCAGCAATCGCTCGCGCCAAGCGGCCTTCGCCGGCAGCGCCAAAAAAAACGGGTTCAACAACGACGCCCGCGCCGGGTAGCTGAACGGCTCGCCGCTCAACTCCAACACTTCGCCGCCCGCCCCTTCCAGCACGCCCTGAGCCGCCGCCGTGTCCCATTGCGAGGTCGGTGCCAGACGCGGATAGCAATCGGCGCTGCCTTCGGCCAACAGGCAGAATTTCAGCGAGCTGCCGATATTTGCCAGCTTCAACTCACCCAAGCCCTCGCTCAAACCATCCAGCAAACGCTCTTGCTCCGGGCTGGTGTGCCGACGGCTGGCAACCACCGTAAACGCTTCACCGGCCGCTGGCGTTTGGCGCACCTGAATCTGCTTGGGCGCCTCGTTCACATCGGAGCGCCATGCGCCCAGGCCCGCGCCACCGAAGTAGCAACGGCCGCTGGTCGGTATCGACACCACGCCAAACACCACACGGCCCTGCTCGATCAGCGCGATGTTGACGGTAAATTCTTCACTGCCACAGATAAATTCCTTGGTGCCGTCCAGCGGGTCCACCAGCCACCAGCGCTGCCAGCCGGCGCGTACGCTCTGGTCGATATCAGCGTCTTCTTCGGACAGCACAGGAATGCTTGGGTCCAGCGCCGTGAGGCCGGCGAGAATCAAATGGTGAGCTGCCAGATCGGCCGCCGTTACCGGCGAATCATCAGCCTTTGAAGTCACCGCCACGTCGGCGCGCCAGTACGGCAGGATCACTTCACCGGCCTGGCGAGCCAGTTCAATCACAGGGGCAATAAACGGGTGACCTAAAAACAGCTCGCTCATGCGCTAAACGCTCCTCGTTGGGTCAGCAAGTCTCTTACCAGGTACAGCGCGGCCAGCGCACGGCCCTCGCTGAACTGCTCGTGTTGCGCCAGTTGCGACAGCTCGCGCAGGTTGACCCGCTCTACACGCATCGGCTCGGGTTCATCACCTTCGAGGCGTTCTTCATACAGATCGGTGGCCAGCACCACTTGAATTTTCTGGCTCATGTAGCCCGGCGACAACGACAGCTCGGTGATGTGTTCCAACTGCCGCGCGCCATAACCGGCTTCTTCCTTGAGCTCGCGGTCTGCGGCGGCCAGCACGTCTTCGCCGGGTTCGATCAGGCCCTTGGGCAACGACAGCTCATATTCGTCGGTGCCGCCGCAATACTCTTCCACCAGCAACGCGTGATCTTCGTCGATCATCGCCACGATCATCACCGCGCCGTGACCGGCACCGCTTCCCACCAGGCGCTCGTAGGTTCGTTCAACGCCATTGGAAAAGCGCAGTTGCACTTCCTCCACGCGGAACAAACGGCTACTGGCGACAATTTCGCGGGCGAGGACGGTGGGTTTCTGGCGCATAAGCGGCTCCTTGGCGTGATCGGGTTACTATACCGTGGCTTTTCCGATTGTCTGTGTCGGATATCTTTACTTACATGAGAACGCCCCATGCCCTCTTTGCCCTGGCACGCCATCGACACTGTCCTGCTGGACATGGACGGCACCTTGCTCGACCTGCATTACGACAACCACTTCTGGATGGAGCACTTGCCACAGCGCTACGCCGAACTGCATAACGTCAGCCGGGCCATGGCCGAGATGGAGTTGCAGCCGCTGTTCGAGCGTAATGCCGGCCAGTTGCAATGGTATTGCCTGGATTTCTGGAGCAAGGAATTGAACATCCCGGTGCGCGAACTCAAGCTGGAAACCGCTCACTTGATCGCCCTGCGCCCGGACGCCGATACCTTTCTGGCGGCGATCAAAAAGGCCGGCAAGCGTGTGATTCTGATCACCAACGCGCATCGCGATTCGCTGTCGTTGAAGCTGGAACGCATCGAGCTGGCGCCGTATTTCGAAAGGCTGATCAGCTCCCACGATTACGGCTTCGCCAAGGAAAACCCACAGTTCTGGGACGCCTTGCAAGCCGACATCCACTTCGACCCGGCCCGCAGCCTATTCATCGACGACACGTTACCGATCCTGCGCAGTGCTCGGGATTTTGGTGTGGGGCATTTGCTGGCGGTGAAACAGCCGGACAGCAAGAAGGGGGCAAAAGACACGGCGGAGTTTGCAGCGGTAGACGATTACCGCGACCTCATTGCTGGACTCTGAACTTATGTAAACACAGGCTCATGTGGGAGCCGGGCTTGCCCGCGATGCAGACACCTCGATTTATCAAATACACCGAGGTGATGCTATCGCAGGCAAGCCAGCTCCCACACAAGCCAACTCACACATGCTTTAAGGTGTATTACTCAGGAATACGCAGCGTCTGCCCTGGGTAAATTTTATTCACATCCTTGAGCAGCGGCTTGTTGGCCTCAAAGATCTTGTTGTACTGGTTGGCGTTGCCATATACCGCCAGGGAAATCGCACTCAGGGTGTCGCCTTTTTTCACCACGACAAACCGCGAGGCCACGACCACTGGGCCGGACACGGTAATCTGGTCATCCACGCTGGCAACACCGGCAATATTGCCCGCAGCCAGAATGATTTTTTCCTTCTCTTCCTGGCTGGCCACTTCACCGGTGATCGTCACCTTGTCACCGTCCACGGTGGCTTTAACGTTCGGGTTACCCAGCCCTACGGTTTCGATGTGTTTTTTCAAATCCTCGCTGGCATTCGCATTGCCCGGCGTCAACAGATCGATCAGCTTTTCGCCAGCTTCCTTCACAAAACTAAAAAGACTCATGGTTCGCTCTCCTTGGGATTTAATTTCCAGACACCAGAGACTAGACCAGTCCCACACAACCGGGTTCCGACCCGACCAAAGACGCAAACGCGCTAGAATCCTGCGTCATTGGAATAAGCCTGGAGCGAAGATGGACATCAAGCAGCTGAAATTCCTCATCGCCCTCGACGAAACCCGTCACTTCGGCCAGGCGGCGACGCGTTGCCACATCACCCAACCGACGCTGTCGATGCGCCTGCGCAACCTGGAAGAAGAGCTTGATCTTCCACTGGTCAATCGCGGCCAACGTTTTGAGGGGTTTACCGCACCGGGCGAACGCGTTTTGGCGTGGGCCCGCACCGTGCTGGCGGCCTATGACGGCTTGCTGGCCGAAGCAGCCGCGTGTCGCGGCAACTTGGTGGGTACCTTGCGCTTGGGCGTGGTGCCGTTGTCGAGCTTCGATCCCCTGGCGTTGATGCAGCAGCTGCATAAAGAGCACCCAAGCCTGCGCTTTGAGCTGTCGGCACTCAGCTCCGAGCAAATCCTCGAACAACTGGCCAGCAACCGCCTGGACCTGGGCGTTTCTTACCTTGAGCGCTTGGACAACGAGCGCTTCGACTCGCTGGCGCTGGGCGAAACCCGCATGGGCCTGCTCTACGACCAGCGGTTTTTCAGCTTCGGTGACACGCCGCTGAGTTGGGAGGCGCTGATCGAACTGCCGCTGGGCATGCTCACCGGCGGCATGCACTTTCGCCAATCCATCGACCACAACTTCCACAGCCGGGGCCTAAACCCGCAACCGCTGCTGCAAACCGATGCGGTCCATCAATTGTTACAAGCGGTGCATGGCGGCCTGTGCTGCGCGGTGATGCCGCTGGACGGCGGCCTCGACGCCCTGACCGAGCATTTGCGCCTGCAGCCCATCGAAGACGCCCATACGCTGGCGCGCCTGGGGCTGATCATGCGCCGCAGCGCACCGCGCTCAGCGTTGGCCGAGGCGTGTTTCGCACTGTTTCAAAAATCGCAGCAGGCGACTTGATCGACGCCCTCTATCGAGGGATCAGTACTGGCAATTAGACGCGACCCTTTGTCGCGCCTAGTCTAAGCATTGATCAATCCGTCGGTGGTATTGCCCCATGAACGCCAAGCGCCCAGCCTGCGCGGCGCCCGCCTCTGAAATGGCAGCGCCCGCCGCCAGCCAGACCTACCAGTTTTGCAACCTCGAACACACCGAAGTCGCCAGCACTGCGTTGGCGGAAGAAGTGGCGTTGGCGATTGCCTACAACGACATCAGCCAGGCGGTGATGCTGGTGACGCCGACGGACCTTGAAGACTTTATCGTCGGTTTCAGCATCGGCAGCGGCATTATCGCCGACGTTAGCGATATTTATGACCTCAAACTCAGCGGTTCTGGCTCTACCAGATACGCTCAGGTGCAGATCTCCAGCCGCGCGTTCTGGAACCTCAAGCAGCAACGCCGCCAACTTGCAGGCACCAGCGGTTGCGGTTTGTGCGGCGTAGAAGCCGTAGAACAAGCATTGCCAGACCTTCAAGTGCTGCCCGGCGCGCCCTTGCCGCCCGCCGAATGGCTGGAAGGCCTGCGTCAACGTATCAGCGCGTTTCAGCCTCTGGGCCAGTACAGCGGCGCCGTGCATGCGGCGGTGTTTATGAACGGTCAGGGCGAATTGCTGATGGGCCGCGAAGACATCGGCCGGCACAACGCCCTGGATAAATTGATCGGCGCGCTGATCCGCCAAAAGATTCCGACCGACGGCGGGCTGGCGATTGTTACCAGCCGCTGCAGCCTCGAATTGATTCAAAAAGTTTTGCGCGCAGGCATCCAGACCCTGGTCAGCCTGTCGTCGCCCACCGGCCTCGCCCTGCAATGGGCCCGCCGGCATAACCTCAATCTCATCCACCTGCCGCAGAAAAGTGCGCCGCGGGTCTACAGCCCTGCGATGGAGAACCAGCCATGAGCCAGCACCACCAAGCCGACCAAACCCCAACCCCGCGCTATAAGCCTTACAAAGGCCCGGCTGGCGGCTGGGGCGCGCTGATCAGCGTGGCGCAAGCATGGCTGACCAGCGACAACGCGCTGAAGAACCTGCGCATGATGCTCAAGACCAACCAGAACGGCGGTTTCGACTGCCCGGGTTGCGCCTGGGGTGATTCGCCGGAAAGCGGCATGGTCAAGTTCTGCGAAAACGGCGCCAAGGCGGTGAACTGGGAAGCCACCAAGCGCCGCGTGGACGCCGCCTTTTTCGCCAAACACAGCGTCACCGCGTTGCTGGAGCAGAGCGACTATTGGCTGGAATACCAAGGCCGCCTGACCGAGCCGATGCGCTACGACGCCGAGACTGACCGCTACAAACCCGTCAGCTGGGAAGCGGCGTTCGACCTGGTCGGCAAACACCTCAACGCATTGCCAAGCCCGGACATGGCCGAGTTCTACACCTCGGGCCGCGCCAGCAACGAAGCGGCCTATTTGTACCAGCTGTTCGTGCGCGCCTACGGTACCAACAACTTCCCCGACTGTTCGAACATGTGCCACGAAGCCAGCGGCGTGGCCCTGGCGCAAAGCGTGGGCGTCGGCAAAGGCACTGTGACCTTCGATGACTTCGAACATGCAGACGCAATTTTCGTGTGGGGCCAAAACCCCGGCACCAACCACCCGCGCATGCTTGAACCGCTGCGCGAAGCGGTGAAACGCGGTGCTCAAGTGGTGTGCATCAACCCGCTGAAAGAGCGTGGCCTGGAACGCTTCCAGCACCCGCAACACCCGCTGGAAATGCTCACCAACGGCGACAAGCCAACCAACACTGCCTACTTCCGCCCGGCGCTGGGTGGCGACATGGCCATCCTGCGCGGCATGGCCAAGTTCCTGCTGTTGTGGGAACGCCAGGCCCAGGCCGAAGGCACAGAAGCCGTGTTCGACCACGACTTCCTCAACGAACACACGGCCAACGTGCTGGATTACCTGGGCAAGATCGATGACACCTCATGGGATGAAATCGTCGCGCAGTCCGGCCTGACCCTGGTTGAGATAGAGCAAGCGGCGCGCATGTACGCCAAAAGCAAGAACGTGATCATGTGCTGGGCGATGGGCATCACCCAGCACCGCCACTCGGTGCCGACCATTCAGGAAATCGCCAACCTGATGCTGCTGCGCGGCAACATCGGCCGGCCCGGCGCCGGCCTGTGCCCGGTGCGTGGCCACAGTAACGTGCAGGGCGACCGCACCATGGGCATCAACGAACGCCCACCGGTTGCGTTCCTCGACTCTCTGGAGCGTCGCTTTCAGTTCCAGGTACCGCGCGAAAACGGCCACAACGTGGTCGAAGCGATTCACGCCATGCTCGAAGGCCGCTCCAAAGTGTTTATCGGCCTGGGCGGCAACTTCGCCCAAGCCACGCCAGACAGCCCGCGCACCTTCGAAGCCCTGCGCAACTGCGACCTGACCGTGCAGATCAGCACCAAGCTCAACCGCAGCCACCTGATGCACGGTAAAGACGCGTTGATCCTGCCGTGCCTGGGCCGCACCGACATCGACATCCAGGCCGACGGCCCGCAAGCGGTGACGGTGGAAGACTCGTTCAGCATGGTCCACGGCTCCAACGGCCAACTGCAGCCGCTGTCCAAACTGATGAAGTCCGAACCGGCGATTCTGGCTGGCATTGCCGCCGCCACCCTGGGCAGCAAGCCAGTGGACTGGAACTGGCTGGTGGCCGACTACGGGCGCATCCGCGACCTGATCGCCGACACCATTCCGGGCTTCAAGGACTTCAACGAGAAGATCAAACACCCAGGCGGTTTCTACCTGGGCAACTCGGCCGGTGCACGCCGCTGGAACACCCCGTCAGGCCGCGCCAACTTCCGCCCAAACATCCTGCCCAAAGACTTGATCCACGAACGCACCCACGCCACGGGCCGTGTGCCGGACCTGATCATGCAGTCGATGCGCTCCCACGATCAGTACAACACCACCATTTATGGCCTCGACGATCGCTATCGCGGCGTGAAAGGCCAGCGTGACGTACTGTTCGTCAACGAAGCCGACATCATCCGCCTGGGCTTCAAGCCGGGGCAAAAGGCCGACATCGTGTCGTTGTGGGAAGACGGCCGCGAACGCCGCGTGAAGGGCTTTACCCTGCTGGCGTTCGATATTCCGGCGGGCCAGGCCGCAGCTTACTACCCGGAAGTGAACCCATTGGTACCACTGGAAAGCACCGGGGATGGCAGCCATACGCCGACGTCGAAGTTCGTGGCGATTCGCCTGGAAGCGGCAAGTGACAATGGGCTGATCATGGCGCGCTCCGCCTAAGCGAAAATGCTCGTGGCGAGCTGGGCCTTTTGTGGCAAGCGGGCTTGGCATGCTGAGCGTACCTGTTGTGGCGAGTGGGCTTGTTGTGGCGAGCGGGCTTGCCCCGCGTTGGGTGGCGAAGCCGCCCCAATAAAGTCACCCCATTCTTTCAGTCAGTATGCAGTGCCCGGACCAAGGGCCGCTTCGCGCCCCAACGCGGGGCAAGCCCGCTCGCCACAACAAGCACGCTTGCCACGCCAGGCCCGCCAGCCACAAGAACCCCGCTCTCCACAGAAAAGCAGGCACAAAAAAAGGCCGCTTTTGCATAAAAGCGGCCTTCCCGAAGTGGTTAAAGACTCGCAAAAACAACTTAAGTTCCCCATACAAAACAGCAACTTAGCAAATTGTATACAACTGCTGCCACCGGTCGGATTTCGATTGTCAGCGTCTCGATACAACCTCAGGATCGCGCCGTCATCCTCTTGAGGTCTCTCTATGAAGTTCTCCTCGATTCTCTTGTTGTCCCTTGGCCTGGTCAGTGGCGCAGCCATGGCCGGTGGCACCACCGAAGCCGGTGTGGGCGGCGCATTGGGCGGGGTACTTGGTTCGGTTGTGGGCCAGCAGATCGGCGGCAACACCGGTTCGGCCATCGGCGCAGCCTTGGGCGGCGCGGGCGGTAGCGCAGTCGGCGCCGACAAACGCAGCCGTGGCGAAGCGGCTATCGGCGGCGCATTGGGCGCGGCAGGTGGCAACGTAGTGGGCCGCAGCATGGGCGGCACTACCGGCAGCCTGATCGGCGCAGCCGCCGGCGGTGGCGCGGGTGGCGCACTGGGCAACTACATGGGCAACAAGAGCGATGACGACGACCGTCGCTATCGCGGGCGAGACAACCGCCGTTATGACCGTGACGACCATCGTGGGCGCGGGCATGCTTATGGGCACCGCAAGAACAAGCATCACTACCGTCACCGGTAAGCTGCAGGTCTAAGCCAGCCGCAAATCCCTGTGGGAGCTGGCTTGCCTGCGATAGCGGAGTGTCAGGCAACATTGTTAAACCTGACCCACTGCTATCGCAGGCAAGCCAGCTCCCACATTTGATTTCTATGGGTCCAGCGGTCTTTGTCAGACCACCAACCGCTGCAACGCTTCGCGCAGCCTTTCAGGAATCGTCACCGGCTGGTTCGACGCCCGATCCACAAACACATGCACAAACCTCCCCGCCGCGCAGGCGTCTTCCTCGCCCGCCTTGAACACCGCCAACTCATACTGCACCGAGCTGTTACCCAACTTGCCAACCCGCAGGCCGATTTCTATACGATCCGGAAAAGCGATCGACGCAAAGTAATCACACGCTGAACTCACCACAAACCCCACCACTTCACCGTCATGAATATCCAACCCACCTTCTTCAATCAGGTAGGTATTCACTGCCGTGTCGAAAAAGCTGTAGTACGTCACGTTGTTCACATGGCCATACACATCGTTGTCGTGCCAGCGCGTGATGATCGGCTGGAAGTGGCGGTAATCGGCGCGCAAGGGCATTGAGTCAGGCATGGGCAGGTCTCGTGAAAGTGAGTTTAGAGATCATTCAAATGGGCCTCGACCCACTCGCGTACCTCGGCGTACGGGTAGTCTTCCAGCGCTGAAAAACCGGCAATGCTCCGCGCCTTCAGCTTGGTAAACAGCGGCACACTGATGCCTCCAAGGAAACACGCCAGCCGCTCGGCGCCGGGCAAATCGCCGGTGAGCTCATGATGGCTGTGGATAAAATCACCGCACAACCCCATGAAGTTTTTATCCACAAGCGGCGGCAAACTCGGCGGCGGCGGCAGATGCGCGATGTGGCCGTGACACACCGAGCAATGCCCGCACCGCTCGGGGGCATTTTCATCGCCGAAGTACTGGGCCAAACGCTGCCCCAGGCAACGCTCGGTGGCGAAAAGGTCGAGCATGGCGTGAATCCGCGCCACCTCCGTCACCTCGTGCCTTTTGAAGCCTGTGTATAACTCGGCGCTCAACACCTTTGGGTCAAAGTCGGTATCCAGCAGGCTGTAGACCTCTGTCATCTGCTTGCTTTCCAGCTCGATCAGGCCTTGTTCCTGGAAGTAATCCAGCGCCTTCACCACTCGGCTGCGTTCTGCATTGTGCTGCTGATACAGCGCGTCGAAATCCACCGTCGCCCAGGTTCTGGCGCGCGTGCAGACCTGGATAATCGCCGCAACAAACTGCTGGCGCTCGCCGGAAAACCGCGCCAGCAATACATCAGGCTCAATCAGGTATTTAAAGCGGTATTCGGCATAAAACGCGTAGCGCGGCGCGATCACGCCTTTGAGTTCCAATTGCACCAGCAACGTTTTGAGCGGTAGTTCGCGGATGTTGCTGTGGTCCGACAGCGACCTCAACAAGAACTCCCATTGCCCCTCGCCCTGCGCCGCTTGCAACTCCACCAGCACACGGCGAATGCCCTCTTGCTCGGGCGTGTCGCCGTACACAAAGTTTTCCAGCACATTCAAGCTGTCGCGGTTGGCCAATACCAGGCAGTCGGACGGCTGCCCATCACGCCCGGCGCGGCCGATTTCCTGGCTGTAGTTCTCGATGGATTTGGGCAGGTCAAAGTGCACCACATTACGGATGTCACTCTTGTCGATGCCCATGCCAAACGCGATGGTGGCGACGATGCAATTGGAACGCCCGCCCATAAAGCGCTGCTGAATACCCTCACGCTTATCGTGTGGCAACCCGGCGTGATACGCCTCGGCCTGGATGCCGTTACGGTTCAGGTGCTCGGCAATCTGCTCAGCCGTTTTTTGCAGCGTGACGTAGACGATGCTCGGCTGATTCGCCCGTTCTTTCATCCACTCGACCAGACGCCGACGCTTATCCGCACCGGCCACCGGCTCCACCAACAAATTGAGATTGGCGCGGTAGAAGCCCGTGGTGACCACATCATCGGGCGCAATGGCGAACTTGGCCTGCATGTCGGCAATCACCGCTGGCGTCGCCGTAGCCGTCAGCAGCAGCGCTTGTGGGATATCGAACTGACGCTGGTAGTCCGGCAGCTTCAAATAGTCCGGACGGAAGTTATGGCCCCACTCGGAAATACAGTGCGCCTCGTCCACTACCAGCAGCGAGATGCGCACGCTTTGCAGGAAGTTACGAAAGCGCTCGTTCTTCAAACGCTCAACGGAAATCATCAGGATTTTCAGCTCGCCCGAACGAGCGCGCGCCATCACGTCATTGGCGTCTTCGCGGCTCTGCGCCGAATCAATACTGCCCGCCGAAATGCCGTGGCGTTTCAAAAAACCGAGCTGGTCCTGCATCAACGCCAACAACGGCGACACCACCAGCGTCAGGTGCGGCAGCAACACCGCCGACAGCTGGTAACACAGGGACTTGCCCGACCCGGTGGGAAAAATAGCAGCCGCCGAACGACCGGCCAGCACTGCGCTGACCACGTCTTCCTGGCCCAATCGAAACTGTGGATAACCAAAGACCTGCTGGAGCGTGTCGTGCATGAGCTGTCACTCCATTGACCGCTGAGTTGGCTCAAAAACATAGCCCGGAACACTCAGCGAATCGAGAAAGGTCGCAAGGAAATAAGAGACAGGATGATACACAGCCTGGGAGATGGCCTTGGGCCGATGTGGGATTGTTCCGACGATTTCGTGAGATGAATACAATAAAACTGTGGGAGCTGGCTTGCCTGCGATGGCGGAGTGTCAGTCGATAGAGCGACCGCTTGATAGAACCGGCCACTCGGTAAACGATCTGTCTATTGCTCCGAATTACGCTCACTTCTAAGGTTTGCCCCGTCGCTGCCAACTCAGCGACCGGGTTTGGCCACTCGAAAAACAGCAGAGATAAACGTGCCAATTCGCTTGGCGTATTTCTTTGAATCTGTATCGGAATACCCGCAATGACAAAGCTTAATGTTCCTGGCAATCGCTATCGCCAACTGCGCACCAACTTTACCGACACCCACCCGCTCGTCATCGACACCGAAGCCACAGCAGAAGACATCCAGTGCGCCGCACACCAGCGCATCCGCGCCGCCACCGACCTACTGGAAACCTTCACCTGCCTGACCTACGAACACGCCGACCTCAAAGACATCTCCCACATCATCAATGCCCTGTACTTGCTCGCGCAGGATGGCTGCGATTTGCTGGAAGCTGCGCAGCACGTGCAGCTGCAACCGGCAGTCGATAACCCGATACATCCAAACCAGCCACATAGCTAAAACTGTGGGAGCTGGCTTGCCTGCGATGGCGTCCTTTCAGGCTG
This sequence comes from Pseudomonas sp. PWP3-1b2, assembly GCF_049896045.1. Classification (NCBI taxonomy): domain Bacteria; kingdom Pseudomonadati; phylum Pseudomonadota; class Gammaproteobacteria; order Pseudomonadales; family Pseudomonadaceae; genus Pseudomonas; species Pseudomonas sp. PWP3-1b2. The sequence continues at coordinate 143,929 of NZ_JAFCTN010000006.1, read as the reverse complement.
TATTTCTTTACATGAACGACTGCCATCGCGGGCAAGCCCGCTCCCACATTTGTCCGGTTTTCTTCAACAAATTCCCGTCGACCTTAAATTGCGAGAAGCCCCTGTAGGAAACCGTCCAAAGCAGCGTCATACCCTTCCCAAACTGCTTAAAACACCTGCTCTACCCCCTACATATTTAACCTTCGCCTGACTGAAACTAGTGTTCTCTCAATGCATGTCTACACGGACGAGACTTAGTCATATGGCCCTGTACCTTCAACCCGCCGTTTTTCTCCTGATGTATTTGATGCTGCATTATCAAATCAAAGCTCCCCTGGTCAGACAGCGCATCGCAATTGCCTGTCTCGCGGCAGGGCTCACGATGAATTGGCTGCTGCCCAACGTGGCAGTACTCCTCAAAATGCCTTTCTTGCCTGTCTTCGTATTCTTGATAGGCTTGGCACTCTTGATCACCCGCAACCAATACCGCCGACAACGCAACCCTCACCCACTCCTGCGTGCCCCGACCATGAACCTGGCCCCTGATTTCCCTGATGACCCCGTGATGCAGCAGCTTCTGCAATTGCTGCACGAAGAAATCGGCCTGCCGAAACACAAAACCATTCGACTCGACACTTCGCTCAACTTCAACCTGGGCTGCGACGGTGCCGAGGCCAAGCAGTTCATGGATGCGCTGGAGCAGGAGTTTGTGATCGACCTGGGCGATTACGATGCTTACCGTTACTTCAAGCCGCCGGTGTTCGATGTATTCCTGAAGCGGCGCGCCAGGGGCCGTGGCGATAAAGTGCCGTTGACGATTGGCATGCTGTATCTGGCGATCAAAACCCACAGTTGGGATACGCAGACATTGGAAAACCTCAGCTGACCCCAAGAACACTGAGATACAAATGTGGGAGCTGGCTTGCCTGCGATAGCATCACCCTGCCAGGACTGATTCACCGAGGCGCCTGCATCGCGGGCAAGCCCGGCTCCCACATTGAATTCGCGTTAACCTGGTGACCTGCCCACAAAACATCAAGGACCTTACATGGACGTAACAATGGGCCTGCTGGCCGCCCTGCTCTGGGGTGGCACGGACTTTCTCGTGGGCCTCAACGCCCGCGCCGTCGGCGTGAAACGCGCGGTGTATTTCGGCCAAGCCCTCGGCTTTTTGATCATGACCTTGCTGCTGGTCATCTTCCCGACCTTCCTGCTCAAATCCCTCAATGCCCCGTTGAGCGTGTGGCTCCTGGGCATCGCCGCCGCCCTGCTCACCGTTTCCGGCGCCCTCGCGCTGTCCAAGGCCTTCGCGTTGGGCAAAGCTGCCATCGTCGCGCCGCTGGTGACGTCCTACGGCGCGGTAACCACCTTGCTGTCGTGGGCCAGCGGTGAACACATCAGCTTGCTTCAACTCGGCTGTATCGGCGTGTGCGTCATCGGCGTAACCCTCTCCAGCCTCCACAAGGACAACGGCGTTCCCCACAACAACCCGCGCCTGTCCATTGCCTACGCCATGCTCGCCGCGTTGCTGTACGGCACCAGTTTCTGGCTGCAAGGCCGCTACACATTGCCGGCGTTAGGGCCGATCACCATGCTGTGGCTGGGTTATCTGGTGGGCCTTTGCGGGTTGGTGGTGATGGTGCTGAAGATAAGGGACGGTTTGAAAATACCGCCGCTGAAAAATTGCGCAACGTTGACCGGCGCGAGCGTGATGAACCTGGGCGGCTTCTCGGCATTTTCGTGGGGGGCGATGGCGGGGTCTGTGTCGGTGGTGACGGTGATCAGTACGTTGTCGGGCGGGATTGCGGCAATTCTAGGCTTTGTGTTTTTCAAGGAGCGGTTGTCAGCTGTTCAGATGCTAGGCGTAGTGCTGGTACTGATCGGAGCGATTATCTTGAACTTGTAGAAAAATGATTTGAAGGCAAGAAGCAGCGCTACACGAAAAATAAAGCATATACGAAGAATTCCGAGTAGTGGCAAAATACCATCCAGCCCAAAATGACGCCAGCAAGGGACAGCCATGGCTCAGGAAAAAAGAAAAGCCTTTCAGGAGTACTTCAGTCCGGAAGCACTCCGAAATATTTTTATTGATAAGATCAAGTCTAAACCCAGCATCGGAATTGATGGCACTAGTGCATCCGCATTTGAGTCCTCGATTCAATCCGAAACCGCGACCTGCAGCAAAAAAGTAAAAACCTACAAATTCAAATTTTCTCCATATCTTGAAGAAGTTAAAAGCAAAGGGAAAAATAAGATCCCCCGAGTCATATCAAAACCAACGATTCGTGATAAGACCTTATTATCTTCAGCCAATAAATGCCTTCAATCTTATTTTCCCGACGCCGTGAACAAAAAACTTCCAAATGAAATAATCAGGGAGATTAAAGAAAGCCTTAAAATCAGCAACGAAGATTTATTTTTTTGCAAAATTGACATAAAAAGCTTTTACGACCACATAGATCATGACATTTTATTAAAAATTCTAGGCAGAACCGTAGATAAAAAAACGCTGTGGCTTATATCTAATGCCATCAAAAACATTACAGTTAGCGCAAATACTAAAAGAAAATTTTACCCGAAGGAAAATTCTTTAGGTGTTCCTCAAGGCCTTCCCATTTCCAACATCCTTTCTGACATATACTTACATAAAATTGATAAGACTTTTGGTTCGATAAATTATAGAAGATACGTAGATGACATATTAATAATCTCTAAAAACGAGACATCAAAAACCACAAATAAAATTAAAACTCTATTAAATAAAATAAAATTGGAAACCAACGAAAAAACCGAAGAGGGGCAAATTAGTCAAGGTCTTGAGTATTTGGGATACAATTTTCTTGGTAACAACAAATTATCGGTCAGAGACTCCTCACGAGATAAATTTACTGCCTCGCTAATTGCCCCTATTACTCGTTACAAAAAAGGCCAAGACAAATCAATCGGTACAACTTGGCTAACGATAGAGACTCGTAAAAACATATTAATTGAACACCTAAATGAGAGAATAACTGGCGCTATTAGTGAGAAAAAAAGATTTGGTTGGATCTTTTATTTCATTGAAATCACGGATCTAAAAATCTTATATGATTTAGACTCAATCGTGAAAAGAGAATTAAAAAAGGCACACTTGACCCCTTCTGAAATTTCTCGTGTGAAGCGCCTTTCAAGGGCCTATCATGAGGCAAAGCATAATCCTGAAGGCGGCTACATTCACAACTATGACATTTACAAAACGACGCAGGAAAAAATTAGCGCGCTGAGACGTTTCGGATACTTAGATCCGAACGCATCTACGGCCTACGCACCAGAACATATAGACGCATTATTCGAAAGACTAAAATCAAATCAGCTGTTGCAACTTGAGAGAGATATTGGCACCATGTACTAGCCCCCTTTATGGCGTATTACTGAGCCATAGATTCAAGAGAAATCTTGGGTATTGGTTACTATGCTTGCGTAACAGTGGGCCTGTAAGGCTTCGGGCTCGCCCGGGGAAATTAATCAGTTAACTTTAAGGGGGCACCTCTTTGACTACTTCATCACTAGATGAACTCAGAACAAAAATTTGGAAAACCAAAGGAGCAAGATTCAATTCAAGCAGGAGGCTGCAAGCAAGAAAAGTATGGGGAGGATATCTAGTATCGGCATTCTCCATATATATATTGGCGATTGGCATTTTCTCTTTAACAGAGACTCATACCAGCACTATTTTAAATCTCTCATCAATTATAGGCTCTCTGTTAATTCTTGTTTTTAGCTTACATGAAGGCTCGTTAAATGCGGAGCAAAAAGCAGAGAGGCACCATGTTTGCGCAAGAGACCTCACAGCGCTGTACGATAAAGTCTCATTACAAATTCAATTAGGCACTTCAAACAAAGCTGAAGAGCTAATAGACGAATATGCTCGCATAATCGAACGATCCCCCGAAAATCATGAACTTATTGATTATGACTTATTCAGAACAGAACATAAAGATTTCAGAGTTTCGTTCTTAACAGCAATTAAGATCGAGTTTGCATACTATCGCTTTCAAACAATTTGTATTCTCATGATTGCGACTCCTCCAATTGTATTTTCCATTTTGTACGCAATTGAACAATCAAAGTCTCTTTAAATATCACGTCCAATAAAAAGCCGCCCCTGAGGGCGGCTTCTTCACAACAACCGAGTCTTACAACTTGGGACCGGCAGCCTTGATCGCATCGCTCACTTCAAACTTCTTGAAGTTCTCAACGAACAAACCGGCCAGCGCCTTCGCTGCTTCATCGTAAGCAGCCTTGTCAGCCCAGGTATTACGTGGGTTCAACAGGCCGGTATCCACGCCCGGTACGGCCAATGGCACGTCGAGGTTGATGGTGTCGAGGTGTTCGGTTTCAGCACCGATCAACGCGCCGCTCTGGATCGCTGCGATGACGCCGCGAGTAGTCGGGATGTTGAAACGTTTGCCGACGCCGTAGCCGCCGCCGGTCCAGCCGGTGTTGACCAGGTAGACCTTGGAGCCGAAGCCGCGCACGCGCTTGATCAGCAGTTCGGCGTATTCACCGGCCGGGCGTGGGAAGAATGGCGCGCCGAAGCAAGTGGAGAAGGTCGACTTGATGCCGCTGCCCGAACCCATTTCAGTCGAGCCCACCAAAGCGGTGTAGCCGGACAGGAAGTGGTAGGCGGCTTGTTCTTCGCTGAGGATCGAGACGGGCGGCAGTACGCCGGTCAGGTCGCAGGTCAGGAAGATCACAGCGTTCGGCTCGCCACCGAGGTTGTGCTCGGAGCGCTTGGCAACGTGCTCCAGCGGGTAGGCGGCGCGGCTGTTCTGGGTCAGGCTGACGTTGGTGTAGTCGGCGTGCCCGGCATCGTCGATCACCACGTTTTCGAGCACGGTGCCGTGCTTGATGGCTTTCCAGATGACCGGCTCGTTCTTCTCGGACAGGTCGATGCACTTGGCATAGCAACCGCCTTCGATGTTGAACACTACGCCTTCGCCCCAGCCGTGTTCGTCGTCACCGATCAGGTAACGGCTTTCGTCGGCCGACAGGGTGGTTTTACCGGTGCCCGACAGACCGAAGAACAGGGTCACGTCGCCTGCTTCGCCGATGTTGGCGGCGCAGTGCATTGGCAGTACGTCGGACGCCGGCAGCAGGAAGTTCTGCACCGAGAACATGGCTTTTTTCATCTCACCGGCGTAGCGCATGCCAGCGATCAGCACTTTTTTCTGTGCAAAGTTAAGGATCACGCAACCGTCGGAGTTGGTGCCGTCACGCTCTGGCACGCACTCGAAGTTGGCCACGTTGAGCACTTGCCACTCATCACGACCGGCCGGGTTGTACTGGGCCGGGTTGATGAACAGGCAACGACCGAACAGGTTCTGCCAGGCCGTCTGGGTAGTCATTTTGACGGCCAGGTAGTGGTCTTCGGCAGCCCCTACGTGAACGTGGGAAACGAAGTGCTCTTGCGCGTTGTTGAATGCTTCTACGCGGTTCCACAGGGCGTCAAACTTGTCGGCCGGGAACTTGCGGTTGATCGGGCCCCAGGCGATTGCATCCTGGGTGGACGGCTCTTCAACAATGAAGCGGTCAACCGGCGAACGGCCAGTGCGGTGACCGGTCTCGACGACCAGCGCGCCAGTATCGGCAAGCACGCCTTCACCGCGCTGCAGGGCTTCTTTAACCAGATCGTCAACACTCAGATCGGTGTATACGGCGTTGTTGGCTTGCGTCATGAGGTTCCCCGTCGGCCTATGGCCGAGTGCTCCAAACGTTTTGTAGTAGAAAGTTGCGCACTACTACCGCGAAAAAAGTGGGCCGGATTATGCCAGAAAAGCCCAAAAAGAGTAGGGCCCTCCCGTCAGAACTGCGCTAATCCGGCGTTCGTCAGGTGATTTACCTGTGCTTAAACGTTTTAGTGGCGGGTGTCGGAAGGGGTGTCTATGCCTGCCCCGGCAAACAATTGGGCTACATCAGCGGCATCGAACAGGTAGCGCTGGTTGCAGAACTGGCAGTCGATTTCGATATTGCCGCCGTGCTCCACTACCAAATTCTGCGCATCTTCCAGGCCCAGGCTGACCAGGGCATTGGCGGAACGCTCACGTGAGCAGCTGCAACGGAAGCGCAGGCCCTGTTCGTCGAACAGGCGCACGGCTTCTTCGTGGTAGAGGCGGTGCAGGATGGTTTCGTTGTCCAGGCCCAACAGCTCTTCAGCGGTCAAGGTGCCGGCCAGTGCGGTCAGCTTGCGCCAGCTATCGGTGCGCTCGTCGTCGTCCTTGATGCGGTCCGCCGGCAACTGCTGCAACAGCAGGCCACGGGCGCGCTTGCCGTCGGCGTTGAGCCAGAACCTGGTGCCGACTTGCTGGGACATCACGAAATAATTGGTGAAGCAGTCCGACAGGGTTTCGCCGTCGAGGTCGACGATGCCCTGGTAACGCTGGCCTTCCGTCGGGTCGACGGTGATCGCCAGCACGCCGTTGGCCATCAAGTCGGACAAGGTCGCGTCCGGCGCGATCAGGTCGGCGTCGTAACGTGCCAGGCCGCGGATTTCGCGCTCGCTGGAGCACTCGATCATCAGCATCGGAATCGGGCCGTCGGAACGGGCCTGCAATATCAGCAAACCGTCGAACTTCATGGTGCCCACCAGCAGCGCCGCTGCCGCCATCAACTCGCCGAGCAATTGCGCGACCGGCTCCGGATAGGGGTGCTTGGCGAGGACTTCGGCGTAGCTGCGCTCCAACGAGACCAGTTCGCCGCGGGCGTCGTTCTCGTCGAAGATGAAGCGTTGGGTGAAGTCGGTATCCGGTAGATCAGTCATAGGTCTGGGTATCTGAATTGATGACAAATTGATGACAAGCTTTATAGAATTAAACGCTTTAGCACCATTTTGGTGCAGCTTTCTAAAGTGATGGGGGACAGTTTATGAATAATCCGGGTTTGTTCCAAGCCAGGTGGAACCTCGGGGGGTGGGCCTTTTGCAATCTACTCGCAATCGCGCTGCTGTGTTTTTGGCTGTGGCCCACGGGTCAGAGGCTGTGTGTGGTTTTCGACGAGTGGCTGTTTCATCTGCTTAATGACCCGCTGGCGAGCAGTTCTGCCTGGCTGCATGTGTGGGCTGTGGCCAGTTTGCGGCCATTTGATGCGGTGGTCGGGGTGATTTTGCTGACGCTGTTGCTGCGCGGTGGCTGGGTGTTCAAGGCCGTGCAGGTGCGGGAGGCGTTTTTCGGATTCTTCGGCATTTTGTTGTTGCTGCTGTTTACCCGCATGCTGTTTTCCAAGCTCGCGGTGCTGATGGGCTGGCAGCACAGCAGCCCGTCGATGATGATTAGCGGTGCGGTTCATATGAGTGAGTATTTCCCCGGCCTGGAAAAAACCTGGGAGTTGAAGGACCGTTCGAGCCAGAGTTTCCCCGGAGACCATGCGTCGGTGTTGTTGATCTGGGGGATGTTTATGACGGTGTTTGCCAAGCGCATCGGGCAGGTGCTGGTGATCTGGGGGCTGGCGCTGTTGTTCATGATGCCGAGGTTGGTGGCCGGTGCGCATTGGGGCCAGGACGACTACATCGGCGGGGTATTGCTGGCGCTGTTGGCGTTGGGATGGGGGTATTACACGCCGTTTGCGGCGATGGTGGCGGGAGCTTTGTTGCGGGTGACGGCGCCGGTGTTTGAGTTTATGGGCAAGCTGCCTGTGCTGGGGCGATTGAGCGTCATGCGCACAGCCGCCTGACACCGCGGGCTCATGTGGGAGCTGGCTTGCCTGCGATAGCGCCAGGTCAGCCGGCATCTTGGTCACTGACCCACCGCTATCGCAGGCAAGCCAGCTCCCACATTTGGTCCGCTATGGGTGGAAGGTTTGTGCTCGCTCAAGTCAGTCGTCATTGCCACTGCCGCGAAACTTGAACAAATCGCGGCGCTGCTTCTTGCTCGGCTTGCCATCGGTGGTCATGCCGGTGGCACCCGCCTTGCGCATCGCCGCCGCATTTTCGCGCTTGGCGATGCTGGCTTCGGTCTCGGCGTACAACGCCTGGGCTTCAGGCGCGCCACGGCGCACGATGGACAGCGCCTGCACCACAATGGTTTTTTCATCAAAACCGATCCGAATCTGAAACTCATCGCCGACGCGCGGTTCCTTGCCTGGCTTGCAGCGCTCGCCGCGATGGTGCACCTTGCCGCTCTCGATGGCTGCCTTGGCCAGGGCACGGGTTTTATAGAAACGCGCCGCCCACAACCACTTGTCCAAACGGACCTTTTCTTCCTCTTCCTGCTTTTGAGCCACTTGAATTCCTCGCTCTGAAAAATGTCGCAACTTTAACGTTGAAACCCTTCGACGCATAAACCCTTGAGCTCACCTAAGATACGCCAGGTAGCACCCTGATTTCGCGAGGATACGCTGTGACCGACTTTCCCACTTCACTCACCGAGCCGGACCAGCGTTGCGTGGGCTGCCAGCAAAGCGAGCCCCTGGGTTTCGATTTTGCCTTCGCCTATCAACCTATTGTTGACCTGCGCGATCAGTCGATTTTTGCCCATGAAGCGCTGGTACGGGGTACTCACGGCGAAGGTGCGCTGTCGGTACTGGGCCAGGTGAATGAAAGCAATCGCTACCGTTTCGATCAGCGCTGCCGCACGCAGGCAATTGCCGGGGCCGCTGCATTGGGCATGCAGTCCCACCTTTCGATCAACTTCATGCCCAATGCCGTGTACCGGCCAGAACTCTGCATTCGCAGTACGCTGGAGGCAGCCCGCGCGCATAATTTTCCGCTGGATCGGCTGATTTTCGAGACCCTCGAAAGTGAGCGTGTAGATAACCATCGCCATTTGATGAATATTCTGCGTGAATACCGCGAATTCGGTTTCAAGACCGCGATCGATGATTTCGGCGCGGGCTATTCGGGGCTTAATCTGCTGGCCGATTTCCAACCTGACTTGATTAAGCTCGACATGGCGTTGATTCGCGATGTCGATCAGGACCGTGTCCGCCAGGTAATCGTCCAGGGGATTGTCACAATCTGTGAGCAGTTGGGGGTTACTGTCATCGCCGAAGGCATTGAAAGTGCCGGGGAGCGCGACTTCCTGTCCGACTGCGGAATATTCCTGATGCAGGGCTACTGGTTCGCCAAGCCCGCATTCAAAGCCCTCGCCGAGGTCACGCCTCAGGCCTGGGCGAATTAACCGGTTATCCATATTGAAGACATTTGACCATTTGACCGTTGTGGGTCTGCGTGAGTGGGTGGCACTTCCCGACTTGGGAGTGGCTGGCCTGCGCGCGAAGATCGACACCGGTGCCAGCACCTCCAGCCTGCATGCCACCGACATCGAGCCGTTTGAGCGCGACGGTGAGAGTTGGGTGCGCTTCACCGCCCACCTGGGCAGCGTGGTGCAGCTGCGTCATCGCCGCTGCGAAGCGCCCCTGGTGACGATGAAAACCATCAAGAGCTCCAACGGCCACGCGCAGGTGCGCTACGTGATCAGCACCACCCTGGCGCTGGGCGATCGGGTGTGGCGGGTGGAGTTCACACTCGCCTGCCGCAAGGCTATGCGATACCGGCTGCTGCTGGGTTCAAAGGCGTTGATTGACGGCCATCTGGTGGTCAGTCCCGGCGTCAAGTACGTTCAAGACAAGCCGGTGTTCCCGGTCTCTACTATTTCTGCCCCAGGTGCTGCATGAAGATTGCTGTGCTGTCGCGAAACCCGCGTCTGTATTCCACCCGCCGCCTGGTCGAGGCCGGCACCGAACGTGGCCATGAAATGGTGGTGATCGACACGTTGCGTGCCTATATGAACATCGCCAGTCACAAGCCGCAGATTCACTACCGGGGCAAGCCGCTGGAAGGCTTCGACGCGGTAATCCCGCGCATCGGCGCTTCGGTGACGTTTTACGGCTGCGCGGTGTTGCGTCAGTTTGAAATGATGGGCGTGTTTCCGCTCAATGAGTCCGTGGCCATCGCGCGTTCACGGGACAAGCTGCGCTCGCTGCAACTGCTGTCACGCCGGGGCATCGGCCTGCCGGTCACAGGTTTTGCTCACTCCCCGGATGACATTCCCGACCTGATCGAGATGGTCAACGGCGCGCCGCTGGTGATCAAGGTGCTGGAAGGCACCCAGGGCATCGGTGTGGTGTTGTGTGAAACCGCGACTGCAGCCGAGTCGGTGATTGAGGCCTTCATGGGCCTCAAGCAGAACATCATGGTTCAGGAATACATCAAGGAAGCCGGCGGTGCGGATATTCGCTGCTTCGTAGTGGGTGACAAGGTGATTGCGGCGATGAAACGCCAGGCCAAGCCGGGCGAGTTCCGCTCCAACCTGCACCGTGGCGGCAGCGCCAGCCTGATCAAGATCACCCCGGAAGAACGTATGACCGCGCTGCGGGCAGCCAAGGTGATGGGGTTGGCCGTGGCGGGTGTGGATATTTTGCGCTCCAACCACGGGCCGCTGGTGATGGAGGTGAACTCCTCACCTGGACTGGAAGGGATCGAAACCACGACCGGCAAGGATGTGGCGGGGATCATCATTCAGCATCTGGAGAAAAGTGGTGGGCCGAATATGACCAGGACCAAGGGCAAGGGCTGATATACAGCCAGCTTTGGCGCAACACAAAAAAATGTGGGGGCTGGCTTGTGTGAGAGCTGGCTTGCCTGCGATAGCATCACCTCAGTATCACTGATACACCGAGGTGCCTGCATCGCAGGCAAGCCAGCTCCCACACAAGCCAGCCCCCACATTTGGATTTCTACAGATGATTAGACTGCGTCTCTCGGTAGCATCAGGCCAAGTGGCAACCGCACTCGCGCTTCCAGGCCACCCTCTTCCCGGTTGCGCAACTCAACATTGCCGCCGTGCATCGACGCAATTCGCCGCACAATCGCCAGCCCCAGGCCAGTGCCTTTGCCGCCTCGCGCACGATCACCACGGGTGAAGGGGTTGAAGATGCCTTCCAGTTCAGCCGGGTCGATACCCGTCCCCCGGTCCATCACGCTCAGCACCACATAAGGCGCAGCGCTGTCGCCGGAAACGTAGGCCGCCACTTCCACATCCGAACCGGCATGGTGCAATGCATTGCCAATGAGGTTGTTCAACAGACGCTTCATCGATACACGACGCAACGCAAACGGCTGGATCGGCTCCAGGCGCATGCGCACCTGCTCGCCATTCTGGTTGTAGGGTGCGACGACCTCGCGTACCAAATCCGTCAGATCGACGACCTCTACCACTTCGTCGCGGCCATCGCGGATAAACGCAAGGAACTGGTCGAGAATGGCGTCCATGTCCTCAATGTCGCGCACCATGTCGTCCGTCAGGTCGGAATGGTTGCCCATCAGCTCCAGGGACAGGCGCAAACGCGTCAGCGGCGTGCGCAAGTCATGGGACACACCCGCAAGCATCAGCTCGCGCTCGCGGCCGGCCTGTTCAACGTCCTCTGCCATCTGGTTGAACGCGCCATACACCTCGGTCATCTCACTGGGCGTATCGCTGACGGGCAAACGCACACTGCGCCCCTGCCCCAACTGACGGGCCGCAAACACCAGGCGTTTAAGCGGCTGGTTGAGTTGGCGGACGAAAATCCACGCGGAGGCGGTGGAAAGCAAACCGATGGCCAGGAACCAGCCGAGCACGTTCCAGATTTTCTGCCCCCGCAGCGGGTGCGGGTACAGCGGCACTTTCAACCAATCCTGGCCCAGGCTCGGCGCACGCACCCACAACGCCGGTGACACATGCATGCGCAGCCGCACCTCGGTGTCTTCGCCCAGTTCGGCCTGCATCTGGCGCTGGTAAATCTCACTGTAGGGCCAATGCTGCTCGCCCTCCGGCACGCCCGAGCCCGCCACACGCACCAGGGTAGCGGCCTTGGCGATTTTCTCGCGGTTCTCGGGGTCGGCGGCCCAGTAGGCGCGCAGTGTCAGGGCGACACCGTGGCTGTATTGTCGATCCACCAGCACGTCTTCGTTCATCAACAGATAAACCAGTGTCAGCGCCTTGGAAAACAGAACGACGATCAGCACCAGCCAAAGGGTGCGAGAGAAAAAACTCTGGGGGAACCACAGCGGGGTTTTCATAGGAGACAGCTGGACACCTTACAGAAACGAGCGGCGCTCGCAGAATTGCAGACGCCGGGCATCCCGTCGACTCTCACCGAGTCAAACGCCAGGATGCCCGCCGCCGCAAATCATCGGTCACTTGGTTGCAGTGCCATCCGGCACAAACACATAACCCACGCCCCATACCGTCTGGATATAACGCGGCTTGGACGGGTCTGGCTCGATCATGCGGCGCAGACGGGAGATCTGCACGTCGATAGAGCGCTCCAGTGCGTCCCACTCCCGGCCACGGGCCAGGTTCATCAGCTTGTCGCGGGTCAGCGGTTGGCGGGCATTCATCACCAGCGCCTTGAGCACGGCGAATTCGCCAGTGGTCAGCATGTGCACTTCTTCGCCGCGCTTAAGCTCACGGGTGGCCAGCGACAGTTCGTAGTCGCCAAAGGTGACACTTTCGTCTTCGCTGCCTGGCGCGCCCGGTACCGGTGCTGCCTGGCGACGCAATACGGCTTTGACCCGGGCCATCAACTCGTCAGGGTTGAACGGTTTTGCCAGGTAGTCATCAGCGCCCAGTTCGAGGCCCTTGATGCGGCTCAGCTCATCGCCCTTGGCGGTCAGCATGATGATTGGAATCTGGTTGTTCGCGCCGCGCAGACGTTTACAGGCTGTGAGGCCGTCTTCGCCGGGCAACATCAGGTCAAGTACGACCAGGTTGAACACTTCGCGCCCCAACAGGCGGTCCATCTGCTCGGTGTTTGGCACCGCGCGGGCACGATAGCCCTTGGAGTTGAAGAAACGCTCCAGCAGGCTGCTCAGCCCCGGATCGTCGTCAACGATGAGAATTTTTTCGCCTTCAGCAGTTTGTGCAGTGCTGCTCATTAGATGCTCCTCTTATCTCGGCGCGCATTATGGCGTAGCTGCCGTTATACGCACCGTGTGCATTGTTAGCAGATTTTTCCTCCAGTGCCAGTCAACCCGCGCCCTACCACCATCGGCGAGGTCCCCCGAAGGGCAGAACGCTGGTTATAATGCGGCGCCTTTGTGGGGGACGACATCGGATAATTCCGTTCACTGCGTAGCTTTTTTTAATCCGTTCTCCGTCATTTTTACGATTTCGAGGGTCAACAGGCTGCCTCTTGACCCAGGCAGCGGCGCCAGTCGGGCCGCTCAACCAGCCTCGCAAGGCCTTGTTTTCCGGGCCTGCGAGCTGCTTTCAGAATTTCAGGTGGTTTTATGGACAGCATCAACAGCCGCATCGCCGAGGAACTCGGTGTACGCCCGCAACAGGTCGAAGCGGCCGTCGCTCTACTGGATGAAGGCTCCACAGTGCCCTTCATCGCCCGTTACCGAAAAGAAGTCACCGGCAGCCTGGACGACATTCAGTTACGTCACCTGGAAGAGCGTCTGCGTTACCTGCGAGAACTCGACGAACGGCGCATCAGCATCCTCGCCAGCATCGAGGAACAGGGCAAGCTGACCCCGCAACTGGAACGCGACATCAAGCTCGCCGACACCAAGACCCGTCTCGAAGACCTTTACCTGCCGTACAAACAGAAACGCCGCACCAAGGGCCAGATCGCCCTGGAAGCCGGCCTGGGCGAGCTGGCAGACGGTCTGTTCAACGACCCGTCGCTGACCCCGGACACCGAAGCCGCACGTTTCATCAACGCTGAAAAAGGCGTCGCCGACGTCAAGGCCGCCCTCGAAGGCGCCAAGTACATCCTCATGGAGCGTTTCGCCGAGAACGCCAGCCTGCTGGAAAAACTGCGGACTTATCTGAAGCAGGAAGCCATCCTCAGTGCCCGCGTGATCGCCGGCAAAGAGGAAGAAGGCGCCAAGTTCCGCGACTATTTCGAACACGACGAACCGCTCAAAAGCATGCCGTCCCACCGTGCACTCGCCATTTTCCGTGGCCGTAACGAAGGCATTCTCAGCTCTGCGCTGAAGGTCGGCGACGAGCTGCCGGGCACCATGCACCCGTGCGAAGGCATGATCGGGCAACAATTCGGCATCCAGAATCAGAACCGTCCTGCGGACAAATGGCTCGGTGAGGTCGTGCGCTGGACCTGGAAGGTCAAGCTCTACACGCACCTGGAAACCGACCTGCTCGGCGAGTTGCGTGACGGCGCCGAAACCGAGGCGATCAACGTGTTCGCCCACAACCTGCACGACCTGCTGCTGTCGGCTCCGGCCGGCCCGCGCGCCACTCTGGGCCTCGACCCCGGCCTGCGCACTGGCTGCAAGGTTGCCGTGGTTGACGCCACCGGCAAGCTGCTGGACCACTCCACCGTGTACCCGCACGTGCCGCACAACAAATGGGACCAGACCCTCGCCATCCTGGCCGCCCTGTGCGCCAAGCACTCGGTAGACCTGATCGCCATCGGCAACGGCACCGCCAGCCGTGAAACCGACAAGCTGGCCGCCGAACTGATCAAAAAATACCCTGCCATGAAGATGACCAAAGTCATGGTCTCCGAGGCTGGCGCGTCGGTGTACTCGGCGTCGGAGCTGGCCTCCAAGGAATTCCCGGACCTCGACGTGTCGATCCGTGGCGCGGTGTCCATCGCCCGCCGCTTGCAGGACCCGCTGGCCGAGCTGGTGAAAATCGACCCTAAATCCATCGGCGTCGGCCAGTACCAGCACGACGTGTCGCAACTGAAACTGGCGCGCGGCCTGGATGCGGTGGTGGAAGACTGCGTAAACGCCGTGGGCGTGGACGTGAACACCGCTTCCGTGGCGCTGCTGGCGCGTATTTCCGGCCTCAACACCACCCTGGCGCAGAACATCGTTACCCACCGCGATGAGAACGGCGCGTTCAAAACCCGCGCCGCGCTGAAAAAAGTCGCACGCCTGGGCGAAAAAACCTTCGAACAGGCCGCCGGTTTCCTGCGCGTCATGAATGGCGACAACCCGCTGGATGCGTCTGCCGTCCACCCGGAAGCCTATCCGCTGGTGCAGCGAATTGCCGCCGAAACCGACCGCGACATCCGTTCGCTGATCGGCGACGCCGCGTTCCTCAAGCGCCTGGACCCGAAGAAGTACACCGACGAAACCTTCGGCGTACCAACCATCACCGACATCCTGCAAGAGCTGGAAAAACCTGGCCGCGACCCGCGTCCTGAGTTCAAGACCGCCGAGTTCCAGGAAGGCGTCGAAGAGCTCAAGGACCTGCAGCTGGGCATGATCCTCGAAGGCGTGGTGACCAACGTGACCAACTTCGGCGCCTTTGTGGATATCGGCGTGCATCAGGACGGTTTGGTGCACATCTCTGCGCTTTCGGAGAAGTTCATCAAAGACCCGCGCGAAGCGGTGAAAGCCGGTGACGTGGTCAAGGTCAAGGTCATGGAAATCGACATTCCGCGTAAACGCGTGGGCCTGTCGATGCGCATGAGCGACACCCCGGGCGAGAAAATCGACGGTGCCCGTGGCGCCCGCCCAGGTTCGGCACCGCGCCAATCGCAGAACAACGCGCCGCGCAAAGAGACTGCAACCGCCGCGCCGAGCAACAACGCCATGGCCTCGCTGTTCGCCAACGCCAAGCAGTTGAAGAAACGCTGATGGAAATTCCGGCCGGCTTGACCCAGAGCGCGTTCAGCGAACTGATCGGCTGCCGCCTCCAGCGCCTTGAAGAAGGCGTTGCCGAGGTGGCCCTGACCCTGGAGCCGCACCTGCGCAACCGCGCGGGCAAGCTCCATGGCGGGGCGATTTTCAGCCTGGTGGACATTACGATGGGGCTGGCCTGTTCCAGCGCCCATGGTTTCGACCATCAGAGCGCGACCATCGAGTGCAAAATCAATTACATCCGCGCCGTAGAAAACGGTGACGTGCTGTGCACCAGCCGGGTGATTCACGCCGGAAGACGCACATTGGTGGTCGAAGCCGACGTGTACCAGGACGAAAAACTGGTCGCAAAAGCACAAGGCACCTTCGCTGTCCTCTAGCTCCCCGCCCTCGATTTGAGTTAATTTCGGCGCTGACACAACAGCGTCGGAATTTTCTTGCCGCGCCATAGCCATATTCAAGGAGTGAAGTCGGCTTTTTCCAGAGCGAGTCAAATTGACTCAAAACCAGGCGATCACGCCAGTTTTAACTTCACCCTTGTAGACCGTCCTGCCCACCCCCATATTGGGGCGACTGACGCGTGAAGGAATCCAACTTGAGCGAACTTCTCAACCGCCGCCTGGCCCTGCTCGGCAAGCGCGAACACCTCTCCCTGCTAGAGCAATGCTTGCACGGCATCGAGCGTGAATGCCTACGCGTTACCGGTGAAGGTCGCCTGGCGCAAACGCCGCACCCGGAAGCCCTGGGCGCCGCGCTGACCAACGAATTGATCACCACCGACTACTCGGAGTCGCTGCTGGAGTTCATCACTCCTGCCCTGCCCAACCCGGCAGACACCCTGAGCAGCCTGGACAAGATCCACCGTTTTGCCTACACCAAGCTCGGCAGCGAATACCTGTGGAGCCCCTCGATGCCGTGCCCGTTGCCGGCCGAGGAAGATATTCCGATTGCCTACTACGGCACCTCCAATATCGGACAGCTCAAGTACGTGTATCGCAAGGGCCTGGCCCTGCGGTACGGTAAAACCATGCAGTGCATCGCCGGCATTCACTACAACTTCTCGTTGCCGGAAGCGCTGTGGCCGTTGCTTAAGGAGACTGACGGGTTTGTCGGCACTGACCGCGACTACCAGTCCACCGCCTACATCGCGCTAATCCGTAACTTCCGCCGTTACAGCTGGCTGCTGATGTACCTGTTCGGTGCCTCGCCGGCCCTGGACGCGGGCTTCCTGCGGGGTCGCTCGCACCAGCTGGAATCGCTGGACGCCGACACCCTGTACTTGCCCTACGCCACCAGCCTGCGCATGAGTGACCTGGGTTACCAAAGTAATGCCCAGGCCGGCCTTACGCCCTGCTACAACGATCTGGACAGCTACACCGACAGCCTGCGCGAAGCGGTGGCAACGCCCTACGCGCCGTACGTCGAAGTCGGCACCCACAAGGACGGTGAGTGGGTTCAGCTCAACACCAACATCCTGCAGATCGAAAACGAGTACTACTCCAACATCCGCCCCAAGCGCGTGACCTACACCGGCGAGCGGCCGATCCAGGCGCTGATGGCCCGTGGCATCCAGTACATCGAAGTGCGCTGCCTGGACATCAACCCGTTCCTGCCGATGGGCATCGACCTGCCGGAGTCGCGCTTCCTCGACGCCTTCCTGCTGTATTGCGCGCTGAACGACAGCCCGCTGTTCGCCAACAACGAGTGCGGCAACGCCACGTCCAACTTCCTCAGCGTGGTCAAGGAAGGTCGCCGTCCGGGCCTGCAATTGCAGCGTCAGGGGCAGGCGGTGGACATGAAGGAATGGGCGACCGAGTTGCTGGAGCAGATCGCACCATTGGCCGCCATGCTTGATGAAAGCCACGGCATCAACGAGCACAGCCAGGCGCTGGACGCTCAGTTGGCGAAGATCAAGGATTCGTCCCTGACCCCGTCCGCGCAGGTGTTGGCGGCAATGGCCGAGCGCAAAGAAAGTTTTGCGCAGTTCTCACTGCATCAGAGCGAAGTGCACGCCGAGTACTTCCGTCGTGAGCCGCTGGCTGCCGAGGAACAGGCACGTTTTGAGGAACTGGCGCGTAAATCGCTGGCGCAACAGTCGGAGCTGGAGCAGAACGAAGTGGGCGACTTTGATGTGTTTGTCGGCTCATACCAAGCGAGCATTTTGGCGATCAGTAACTAAAAGCCTAACACCCCTGTGGGGCCTGGTTTGTGTGGGAGCTGGCTTGCCTGCGATGCAGACACCTCGGTGTATCAGTGATACCCGGGTGATGCCATCGCAGGCAAGCCAGCTCCCACATTGCCCCCATCGATTCGAACATCTGCGTGCACGCTTCTCCTCATAAGCTAATGCGAAAAAGTTATTTATTTTCGGATTCTTATATCATTTAGTCTCCTCACACGCCGACCCTCGGCCGCCTGATTGAGGAGCTTTCCCTTTGAAACTGCTTACCCCTCTGCGCCTGCTGGCCGCATTGTCCCTGGCCGGTGCCAGCCTGTTTGCCCAGGCGGCGGATGTAACCATCGCTTACCAGACCACCGTGGACCCGGCCAAAGTCGCCCAGGCCGACGGCGCGTATGAAACGGCCACCCACGCCAGCATCGACTGGCGCAAATTCGACAACGGCGCCGACATCATCGCCGCCATCGCGTCCGGAGACGTGCAGATCGGCTACCTCGGTTCGAGCCCGCTGACCGCCGCCATCACCCGCAAAGTGCCGGTGGAAACCTTCCTCGTCGCCACCCAGATCGGCGGTGCCGAAGCGCTGGTGGCGCGTAACGGCTCGGGGATCAACAGCCCTCAAGACTTGATCGGCAAGAAAGTCGCCGTGCCCTTCGTGTCCACCGGCCACTACAGCCTGCTGGCCGCGCTGAAGCACTGGAACATCGACCCGTCGAAAGTGACCATCCTCAACCTCGCGCCTCCGGCAATCATCGCTGCCTGGAAGCGCGGTGATATCGACGCCACCTACGTATGGGACCCAGCGCTGGGCGTTGCCAAGGAAAACGGCAAGGTGCTGATCACCTCCGGCGAACTGGCCAAAGTCGGCGCGCCGACGTTCGACGCATGGATCGTGCGCAAGGATTTCGCCGAGAAGCACCCGGAAATCGTCACTGCTTTCGCCAAAGTGACCCTGGATGCCTACGCCGCCTATCGCAAGGACCCCCAAGCCTGGATCGCCGACAACACCAACATCGACAAGCTGGTGAAACTCTCCGGCGCCAAGGCCAGTGACATCCCGCTGCTGCTGCAAGGCAACGTCTACCCGCTGGCGGCTGAGCAAGTGACCCTGCTGGGCGCACCGACCACCAAGGCTGTCACCGACACCGCCGCGTTCCTGAAGGAGCAAGGCAAGGTTGACGCCGTGCTGCCGGACTACGCCCCGTTTGTGACCGCCAAGTTCATCACCCACTGATTCGGGAGTTCATTGCGATGGCCTTGCTACAGCTGGAGCGCATCAGCGCACAGTACCCAGGCGCCACAACACCGGTACTGTCTGACATTTCACTGGACCTCGGGCCTCAGCAATTGCTGGTAGCCCTTGGCCCTTCCGGCAGTGGCAAGACGTCGCTGTTGAACCTGATTGCCGGTTTTGTCGAACCTTGCGCCGGGCGCATCACCCTCGATGGCGTGCCGGTCAAAGGCCCCAGCGCAGAACGCGGCGTGGTGTTCCAGGACGACGCCCTGCTGCCCTGGCAGGACGTGCTGGCCAACGTTGGCTTCGGCCTTGAACTGGCCGGTGTTGCGAAGGCGCAACGTGAAGTGCGCGCCCGGGAAATGCTTGCACTGGTGGACCTCGCCGGTTTCGACAGCCGCCGTATCTGGCAACTCTCGGGTGGCCAGAAACAGCGTGTCGGCCTGGCGCGCGCTTTAGCGGCCGACCCGCGTGTGTTGCTGATGGATGAACCCTTCGGCGCCCTCGATGCCTTCACCCGCGAACAGATGCAGGAGCTGCTGCTGCAAGTGTGGCGGCGCACGGCCAAGCCGGTATTTCTGATTACCCACGACATCGAAGAAGCGGTGTTCCTCGCCACCGATTTGATTCTGCTGGCACCCAACCCCGGCCAGATCGTCGAGCGCTTGAGCCTGGACTTCGGCCAGCGCTACGCCGCCGGTGAATCGGCGCGGGCGATCAAGTCCGACCCGCGCTTTATCGAAACCCGCGAACACGTGCTCGGCAAAGTGTTCTCGCAACGGCAGGTATCCGCATGAGCAGCTACGAACTCCCCGCCACCGCCGCCACGCCGGAGGCACACGCGGTGATCACGGTGCGCCGCAGCCTGAGCACACGCTGGATCAGTGTGCTGACGCTGGTGACGCTGCTGTCCATCTGGTGGGCCGTGACCGCCACCGGTTTGATCGAGCCGCTGTTCCTGCCGCCCCCGTCCGCCGTGCTGCAAAAAGGCTGGTTGCTGGCGACCACGGGCTACATGGACTCCACCCTCTGGCAACACTTGGGCGCGAGCCTCAGCCGTATAGGCCTGGGCTTGGGCTTTGCCGTGCTGACCGCCGTGCCGGTGGGGATTGCCATCGGTTCCAACCGCATCGCGCGCGGCATTCTCGACCCGCTGATCGAGTTCTACCGGCCGATTCCGCCGTTGGCTTATTTGCCATTGATCGTGATCTGGTGCGGCATTGGTGAGCTGTCCAAGGTGCTGCTGATCTACCTGGCGATCTTCGCGCCGATCGCGATTGCTACCGCCACCGGCGTGCGCACCGTCGACCCGGCCAAATTGCGTGCGGCGCAGTCGCTGGGAGCAACCCGCGCCCAGCTGATTCGCCATGTGATCGTACCGAGCGCGCTGCCCGACATTCTCACCGGTGTACGCATCGGTTTGGGTGTGGGCTGGTCCACCTTGGTGGCCGCCGAATTGATCGCCGCCACCAGCGGCCTGGGCTTTATGGTGCAGTCAGCGGCGCAATTTCTGGTCACCGACGTAGTGGTGCTGGGGATTCTGGTGATTGCCCTGATCGCCTTCGCCATGGAAATGGGCCTGCGTGCCCTGCAGCGAAAACTGGTGCCGTGGCATGGCCAGGCACACTGAGTGAGAACCGCATGAGCAGCTTGATCGTTACCCCCATAAGCACCGCCCTCGGCGCCCTGATCAGCGGCGTGGATATCACCCAGCCGTTGAACACCGAAGCGCGCGACGCCATTGAACAGGCGTTGCTCAGGCACTCAGTGCTGTTCTTGCGCGATCAGCCGATCAGCCCGCAGCAACAAGCACGCTTCGCGGCGAATTTCGGTGACCTGCACATTCACCCGATCTACCCCAACGTGCCGGAACAACCAGAAGTGCTGATCCTCGACACCGCCGTGACCGACGTGCGTGACAACGCCGTATGGCACACCGACGTGACCTTCCTGCCCACGCCGGCGTTGGGCGCAGTGCTCAGCGCCAAGCTGTTGCCAGCGTTTGGCGGTGATACCTTGTGGGCCAGCGGCATTGCGGCGTATGAGGCGCTGTCCGAGCCGCTGAAGCGCCTGCTCGACGGCCTGACGGCTACCCACGACTTCACCAAATCCTTTCCGCTGGAGCGCTTTGGCAACACCGCTGAAGACCTGGCCCGCTGGGAAGAAACCCGCAGGAAGAACCCACCGCTGTCGCACCCGGTGGTGCGCACGCATCCAGTGAGCGGGCGTAAATCGCTGTTTGTCAGTGATGGGTTTACTACAAAAATCAACGAGCTCGAACCGGCCGAAAGCGAGGCGATTCTCAAGCTGCTGTTCGCCCACGCCACCCGCCCTGAATTCACCATTCGCTGGCGCTGGCAGGAAAACGACGTGGCGTTCTGGGATAACCGCGTGACCCAGCACTACGCGGTGGATGACTACCGCCCACAGCGCCGAGTGATGCACCGGGCGACGATTTTGGGTGATGTCCCCTTCTAACGGCCTGACACAACCCAAAGGTGGGAGCTGGCTTGTGTGGGAGCTGGCTTGCCTGCGATGGCGGTAGACCAGCCAACACATTCATCGACTGACCCGCCGCCATCGCGGGCAAGCCCGGCTCCCACACTGATCGAGTTGCGACAGCTTTATTCGCAACGCTGGAGAGCCAATGTGGGAGCGGGCTTGCTCGCGAAAGCGGAGTGTCAGTCGGTACATGTTTGACTGATACACCGCTATCGCAGGCAAGCCAGCTCCCACAGTTTTTTTGACCGAGTGATGTCGGCTTATTCAGCGGTGGATGGTTTTTCCCACAGGTTAATCCCGCCTTCCTGCGCAAACCGATCAATCTCACCCAACTCCTCAGCGCTGAAGCTCAGGTTCTTCAGTGCGCCGACGTTTTCGATGATCTGCTCCGGGCGGCTGGCGCCGATCAACGCACTGGTCACGCGAGGATCACGCAGGGTCCAGGCCAATGCCAATTGCGCGAGGCTCTGACCGCGACGCTGAGCAATTTCATTCAACGCACGCACGTGGGCGATGTTCGCCTCGGACAAGTGCTTGGCCTGCAACGAACCACCGCCCGGGCGGTTTACCCGCGCGTCGGCCGGCACGCCATTGAGGTATTTGTCGGTCAGCAAACCCTGAGCCAGCGGCGTGAACGCAATCACCCCGGCACCGAGTTCTTCGGTGGTGTCCAGCAGGTCTTTTTCCACCCAGCGGTTAAGCAGGTTGTAAGCCGGTTGGTGGATCAACAGCGGCACTTTCCACTCTTTGAGCAACGCCGCCATCTCACGGGTTTTCACGCCCGAATAAGACGAGATACCGATGTACAACGCCTTGCCTTGCTGCACGGCAGTGGCGAGGGCGCTGGCGGTTTCTTCCAGCGGGGTGTCGGCGTCAAAACGGTGGGAATAGAAAATATCCACGTAGTCGACGCCCAGGCGTTGCAGGCTCTGGTCCAGGCTCGCCAGGATGTATTTGCGCGAACCGCCGCCCTGGCCATAAGGGCCTGGCCACATGTCCCAGCCAGCCTTGCTGGAGATGATCAGTTCATCGCGGTAGTGCTTGAAGTCTTCGCGCAGCAAACGGCCAAAGTTGATCTCGGCGCTGCCGTAAGGCGGGCCGTAGTTGTTGGCCAGGTCGAAGTGGTTGATCCCCAGGTCGAACGCGGTGCGCAGCAAGGCGCGCTGGGTGTCGATGGGGGTGCTGTCGCCAAAGTTGTGCCACAGCCCCAGGGACAGTGCAGGCAGCACCAGTCCACTGCGGCCTACGCGGCGATACGGGATAGATTCATAGCGGTTTTCGGCAGCAATGTAAGTCATCGAATCCTCTCTTGGACGTAGGCAAACAAGGCCTGGGAATAAGCTTGTTCCCAGGCCTGTTAACCCGCTGAATCGCTTAAGTCTGCCGTTCCGTTCTACAGCAATTGCCTACCAGAGTGGAACGACATAACTCACATAGAAGCGGTTTTCATCCTGCACGGTGGCACCGGTGATGTCCGGGCTGGCGTGCGCATTTTTCCAGGTCACGCCCAGGCCTTTGAGGGTGCCGGTCGGTACCTGATAGGCCACCGCAATGTTACGTTCCCATTCGCTGGTGGTGCCCTGTGCGGTGCGGATGTCATCACCGTGGGCATAGGCAGCGGAGAACGTCACACCGGTAAGGCCGAGCTTACCGAAGTCATACTTGTACTGCGCAAGCCATGTGCGCTCACCGGCGTGTTGAAATTTATTCAACTGCATGTTGGTCAGCGCCGGAGTATCGGCGCCCGAACCCGGCCCCTGGCGGTTGTCGCCGCTGTTCAGGCCGGAGTCGAGGTAGGGAAAGTCGCTGTCGCCGCTGTTTTTCTGAATGCCCAGGCCAACGGTGTGGCCGTCCAGGCTGTAGCTCTCCAGCAAGCTGGCGGTGGTTTGGTTGATGCGGCCCTTGCCGGTGCCGTCACCGTAGAGACCGGCGCCCGCAAAATCCGCTTCGCCATCGGCATTGGCGCCGACACCCAGGCTGCGGAATACGCGCACATCGGTGTCGATCGCACCCACCGACAGCGCGTCATGGCGCTTGGCACCGAGGAAGAACTGCTGGTAGTAATCTTCTAGGTTGGAGTACCACAGGCTGACCGTGGTGTTCTGGATGCCGGTGTAATCTGCACCACCAAACAGGAAGCGATCGCTCTCTTTGGTGCCGCCGGCCGTGATCATGCCCTGGTCGCCGGTTTCGTTACGAATCTTGGTCTTGAAGATATCGCCGCCGGTGAAGGTGAAGTCGGTGAGGTCCTTGGACACCAGTTGCACGCCGGTATTGGTCTGTTGGTACAGACGGCCGTCGGTGTTGGCGAGTACCGGGTTATTGCCAAAGAGCGTGCCGACGCGCAGTTCATCCTTGGCAAAGCGCATCTTGAAGGTCGGGCTCAGCACGCCGAACTGGTCGGCGGACTTGCCGTTGTCCAGCGGGAACATGCTGCCGGGGTAGCGGCCCTGATGATCCTTGTCGTTGAGGTCGCCACCGGAATCCAGTTTCAAGCCGTAGAACGCCTGCAGATCCAGGCCGAAACCCACCGGCCCTTCGGTGTAGCCAGACTTGAAGTTGAACTCGAAACCCTGGCCCCAATCACGCACGCTGTGAGCCTTGGCGTTGCTGTTGACCACATCACGCCCCTGCTGGTTGAGGTAGCGATTGAGCAGGGTCACATCGGCGTGGCTGTCATCGATAAAATCGGCGTGGGCGGACAGCATAAAGCTCGCCATGGCGGCACCCACCATAGGGCTTAATAACGTCTTCATTGTTACCGGTCTCCGTCACTGTTCTGAAATGAAAGCGTCAAACGCTTCACACAATTACGCAGTGGCCAGATGACAGTTCGGAGTCAAAACGGTGAGTTCACGGATGAAATTAAATTTAAGCAAGCCGTCAAGGACGGGGGTTAGCGGGCATTTTTCGAAGTTTGCGACAGGTCAGTGACCGTTCCCACGCTCAGCGTGGGAACGGTCACAGGAGGTGTCTGGCCGGCTGAGCCTTAACGCACCAGGTGCAGGAACTGCAGGTGGCGTTCGTACTGGTCGAGGATGTCGTTGATGATTTGCTCTTTGGTGTAGCCGACCAAATCGTAGTCCTGACTGCCCTCGCTCAAGTGCACCTCGGCCCGGTAGTAGCGGCGGTTGTTGAGCTCCTTGGAGCCCATGCCGCCACGGGCGAAGGATGGCGTGAAGTAACCGCGCATCTGCACCTGGTAGACAAACGGATGCTCCTCGCCATGGCCAATTTCCAGGCTGACGCTGTCGTTGGCCGGGTCGGGCTGGGTGACCACATTCAGGCCTTTCTCGACGAACACCGCCGTCACTTCTTCGATCGCCGGGCGCACCGTGGCTTCGAGGAAGCGGTACACCTCATCGCGTGACGGGAAGTGCACTGCCTGGGTCAAGCGCTGACGCCAGCCGCCCCGGCCCTTGCGCGCCGCCGAAACCGGTGCCAACGAATGCAGTTGGGCGATCTGCTTTTGCGACTCAAGATGGAACGCCTTGTGCAGCCCCCACATCATCAACAGCAGGATCAGCGAGAACGGCAACGAGGTCAGCACCACCGCTGATTTCAGCGAGTCGATACTGCCGGCAAACAGCAACGCACTGGTGACCAGCGCGGTCATTGCGCCCCAGAACACCCGCAGCCATTTCGGGCCGTCTTCGTCGGCATTGCCGCCTTTGGACGACAAGGTCGAGAGCACCACGGTGCCGGAGTCGGCCGACGTGACGAAAAACACGAAGCTGATAAACACCGTGACCGCAATCACGGTTTTGCTCCACGGGTAGGTTTCCAGCAGCAGATAGAGGCTCATTGACGGGTCGTCAATGGCCGACTGGCCGAGTGCGGTCATGCCGTGGTTAAGCACTTGGTCGATGGCGCTGTTGCCGAAAATCGACATCCACGCCAGGGTGAAACCCAGCGGGATCAGCAGCACGCCAAACACGAATTCGCGGATGGTGCGGCCACGGGAAATACGCGCGATGAACAGGCCCACGAACGGCGACCATGCAATCCACCAGGCCCAGTAAAACACCGTCCAACCGCCGAGCCAGTCGCTCGGTTTGTCGTAGGCGTACACATCGAAACTCTTGGTCGGCAAGGCGCCCAGGTAGTCACCGATGTTCTGGATCAGGGTATTGAGCAAATGCTGAGTAGGCCCGGCGAACAACACGAACAGCAGCAGCGCGCAGGCCAGCAGCATGTTGATGTCGGACATCACTCGCACGCCTTTGTCCACGCCGGCCACGGCGACCAGGATCGCGGCGCCCATCATCAGGGTGATCAGGCCAACCTGGATCCACTGGGTGTGGGCCACGCCGAACAGGTAATCCAACCCGGAGTTGAGGTGCAACACACCAAAACCCATGTCGGCACCGAGGCCAAATACCGTGGCGATAATGCCGAAGCCATCCACTGCGTAACCGATGGGGCCGTTGATACGTTTGCCAATCAGCGGGTACAGCGCCGAACGCAACGCCAGCGGCAGGTTATGCCGATAGGCGAAGTACGCCAGGGCCATGCCGACAAAGGCGAACACGCCCCAGCCGTGCAGGCCCCAGTGCAGAAACAGAATCTGCATGGCCTGGCGCGCAGCATCGGCGTTCATCGGCGCGCCTTGCGGCGGTTGCACGAGGTGCGTCAGCGGCTCGGATACACAGAAGAAAAACAGCGTGATGCTGATCCCGGCGGCGAACAGCATGCCGGCCCAGGACAGGTAACTGAATTCGGGCTCGTCGTGGTCGGCACCGAGTTTTATCTTGCCGTAGCCCGATAGCGCGGTGACCACCACGAAGACCAGATACAGGGTCATCGCCAGCATGTAGTACCAGCCGACCGTGTTGGCCGCCCAGTTTTGCGCGGCCAGCAGCCAGGCACCGGCCTGCTCCGGGATAACGATGACAGTGATGCCAAACAGCAAGATGAAGGTCGCGGCGAAGTAAAAAACCGGCGCATTCATGCGCACTTGGCCGCTGACTGGGGTGGACGATGCACTCATGAACGATGCACCCCTGAGGTGTGGGATGTGGCTGTAAATAACGGACTCAGCAAAGGTAAGCCTCCTGTTGTGAGCGGGCAGCGAACCACCGGATTTAACTTGAACGAACATTCAATTTAAACATGGATAGGCGGTTTTGGACTAATCGCAGGGCTGAGTGGTAGGTAATCTCTACGCTAGCTCAAGGAACGGTATGACGGGCGGGGATGGGAAATCGTTCAGCGACTTGACGTTCAAATGCGCATAAATGTGGGAGCTGGCTTGCCTGCGATGGCGGTGGGTCAGCAACACTTCTGTTGGCTTGTACACCGTCATCGCAGGCAAGCCAGCTCCCACATGGACAAGGGCGGGGCTTACTTTTGCGCACCGTCCTCATGCTGCAAGTTCGCCTGCGTAATATTCACCCCCGCCGGCACGCTGCGGGTCAGCCACACGTTGCCGCCGATGGTCGAACCCTTGCCGATGGTAATGCGCCCCAGGATCGTGGCCCCGGCGTAGATCACCACATCATCCTCAACGATCGGGTGCCGTGGATGGCCCTTCTGCAACTGCCCATCCTCATCCGCCGGAAAGCGCTTGGCGCCCAACGTCACGGCCTGGTAGATGCGCACCCGTTCACCGATGATCGCGGTTTCGCCAATCACCACACCCGTGCCGTGGTCGATAAAAAAGCTCGGCCCGATCTGCGCGCCCGGGTGAATATCAATGCCGGTGGCCGAGTGCGCAATCTCCGCGCTGATCCGCGCCAACAGCGGCAAACCGGCGCGATACAAGTGGTGCGCCAGCCGATGGTGGATCACCGCCAGAATCCCTGGATAGCACAGCAGCACCTCGTCCACGCTGCGCGCTGCCGGGTCGCCGTGGTAGGCGGCCAACACGTCGGTGTCGAGCAAACCCCGCAGTGCCGGCAACGCCAGGGCGAAATCCTGAATCAGGCGGATCGCCTGCGCATCAACCTCGCTGTCGTCCCTGGCGCCTTGCCGCGCGGCATAACGCAGCTCCAGACGCGCCTGGCCGAGCAAGGCATTCAAGGCGACATCGAGGGTGTGGCCGACGTAGAAATCTTCACTTTCTTCACGCAGGTCCACCGGCCCCAGGCGCATCGGGAACAGCGCGCCACACAGCGACTCAAGAATCTGCGCCATCGCTTCACGGGACGGCAACTCGCGGCCGCCGTGCTCGCCGCTCAAGCGGCCATTGCGCGTGCGCCACTGGTCCCGGGCGCTGCGCAGCTGGCCTACGATGGTCTGCAATTGCCAATGACTGGAACGCTCACTCACGGTATTCACTCCTGACGTAATGGCCATCACTTTACGGTATGCACCCTGGCCGCCCTTAAGAACCAATGGTGTGATACCAAGAACTTTGCGACATAAGCGATTGCGGGTTGCCCGATGAAAAGTGCCTGCCTATAGTCGCCCCATCACTCAGCCACTGTGCGTTGCCATGATCAAAAGACAGCTCGACCGTTTCAACCGCCTGGACCTGCTGGGTGGCGCCACAGCCCTGGAAAAACTCGAGCGGCTATCGGCCTGGCTGGGCCGTGACATCTACGTCAAGCGCGACGACACCACGCCGCTGGCCATGGGCGGCAACAAGCTGCGCAAACTCGAATACCTGGCGGCGGATGCCATCGCCCAAGGCGCCGACACGCTGGTGACCGCCGGTGCCATCCAGTCCAACCATGTGCGCCAGACTGCGGCGCTGGCCGCCAGGCTCGGCCTGGGTTGCGTCGCCCTGCTCGAAAACCCCACCGGCACCGAAGACCCCGACTACCTTGGCAACGGTAACCGCCTGCTGCTTGAGCTGTTCGACGCCAAAGTGGAATTGGTCGAGAACCTCGACAACGTTGATGACCAGCTCAACGCAGTTGCCGACCGGCTGCGCAGCAACGGCAAGAAGCCGTATCTGGTGCCGATCGGCGGCTCGAACGCACTTGGCGCGCTGGGTTATGTGCGTGCCGGGCTGGAACTGGCCGGGCAGATCGAAGACAGCGGTATCGAGTTTGCCTCCGTGGTGTTGGCTTCCGGCAGCGCGGGGACGCACAGCGGCCTGGCGCTGGCCCTGAGTGAAGTGCTGCCGGACTTGCCAGTGATCGGCATCACCGTGTCGCGCACCGAAGAAGCCCAGCGCCCGAAAGTGCAAGGCCTGGCCGAACGCACGGCCGAGTTGCTCGGTGTGGATATTCCTGAAGCCTTCAAGGTCATCCTGTGGGACGAATATTTCGGCCCGCGCTACGGCGAACCGAACGCCGGCACCCTCGCCGCGGTCAAGTTGTTGGCGAGCCAGGAAGGGTTGCTGCTGGACCCGGTCTACACTGGCAAGGCCATGGCCGGCTTGCTGGACGGCATTGGGCGTCAGCGATTTGGGGAGGGGCCGATTATTTTCCTGCACACCGGCGGCGCCCCGGCGTTGTTTGCCTATGGCGCTGCATTCACCTGAGTGAACACGGACTAAAAATGTGGGAGCTGGCTTGCCTGCGACAGCGGTGGGTCAGCTAAACATCCATTGGCTGATACACCGCTATCGCAGGCAAGCCAGCTCCCACATGGAATACTTCAAATATTCTAAATTCGAATATCAAATTGAATTTATATTATTTTCAAGTCTTAAAAACTGGCTTTATAGTCGCGCCGTAGGCGAAGACGCGCTACGCGCTTTAAGGCAGGATACGACTACTGCGTCACCTGCTTCGCTCAACATAAAAACACAGGGGCTCTTCATGACTATTTCTGTATTCCGTCGCACGTTGTTGGTCGGCACTTTGGGCCTGGCGCTCGGCGCCAGCCTGATGGGCCAGGCAATTGCCGGCGAGCAATTGGACAACATCAAAAAAGCCGGCGAGATCAAAATCGGCCTGGAAGGCACTTACCCGCCGTTCAGCTTTGTTGATGAAAGCGGCAAGCTCAGCGGCTTCGAAGTGGAGTTGTCCGAAGCGCTGGCTAAAGAACTGGGCGTCAAGGTCAAGCTGCAAGCCACTCCTTGGGACGGCATCCTCGCGGCCCTGGAGTCCAAGCGCTTGGACGCTGTAGTCAACCAGGTAACCATCTCTGAAGAACGCAAAAAGAAGTATGACTTCTCCACGCCTTACACCGTTTCCGGGATTCAGGCGCTGGTGCTGAAGAAGAACGTCGACAGCATCAAGACGGCCGACGACCTGGCCGGCAAGAAAGTCGGTGTAGGCCTGGGCACCAACTACGAGCAATGGCTCAAAGACAATCAGCCCAAAGCCATCATCAAAACCTACAACGATGACCCAACCAAGTTCCAGGACCTGCGCATCGGCCGTATCGACGCCATCCTGATCGACCGCCTGGCCGCTTTGGAATATGCCAAGAAAGCCCCGGACACCGCTGCTGCCGGTGAAGCCTTCTCCCGTCAGGAATCCGGTATTGCCCTGCGCAAAGGCGAGCCTGAATTGCTGGCTGCTGTGAACAAGGCCCTCGACAAACTGCGCGCAGACGGCACTTTGAAGAAGCTGTCCGAGAAATACTTCAACGCTGACGTCACTCAATAATGGAAGCAGGTTTCCAACTCGCGCTGGACTCCGCGCCCTTTCTGCTCAAGGGCGCGTACTACACGGTGATTCTTAGCCTGGGCGGGATGTTTTTCGGCTTGCTGCTGGGCTTCGGCCTGGCCTTGATGCGCCTCTCGCGCTTCAAGCTGGCAAGCTGGACCGCCAGGGTCTACGTGTCTTTTTTTCGCGGCACGCCCTTGCTGGTGCAGCTGTTTTTGATCTACTACGGCTTACCGCAAGTGGGCATCGAGCTGGATCCGATCCCGGCGGCCTTGATCGGCTTTTCGCTGAACATGGCCGCCTACGCCTGTGAAATCCTGCGCGCCGCGATCAGCTCCATCGAGCGCGGCCAGTGGGAAGCAGCCGCCAGTATCGGCATGACCCGCGCGCAGACCCTGCGCCGGGCCATCCTGCCGCAGGCCATGCGCACGGCATTGCCGCCGTTGGGCAACAGCTTTATTTCGCTGGTAAAAGACACAGCACTGGCCGCCACCATTCAGGTGCCCGAGCTGTTCCGTCAGGCCCAACTGGTGTCTGCGCGAACCTTCGAAATCTTCACCATGTATCTCTCCGCCGCCCTGATCTACTGGATTTTGGCGAGCATCCTGGCGCATTTTCAAAATCGCCTGGAAGACCGGGTCAACCGGCATGACCTGGAGTCTTGAAGCATGATCGTGGTTGAAAAACTGACCAAACAATTCAACGGTCAGGTGGTGCTTAACGGCATCGACCTTGAGGTCAAGGCAGGCGAAGTCGTCGCCATCATTGGCCCCAGCGGTTCGGGCAAGACCACCTTTCTGCGTTGCCTGAATTTCCTCGAAGAACCCACCAGTGGCCGCATCAAGGTCGGTGACATCGAGATCGACGGCAGCAAGCCGCTTAACCAGCAACAAGGCCTGGTGCGGCGCTTGCGCCAGCACGTGGGTTTTGTGTTCCAGAACTTCAACCTGTTCCCCCACCGCACCGCGCTGGAAAACGTCATCGAAGGCCCGATCGTGGTCAAGAACATGCCACGCGAAGCGGCCACTGCACTGGGCCTCAAGCTGTTGGCCCGTGTGGGCTTGGCGGGCAAGGAAGCGTCGTATCCAAGGCGCCTGTCCGGTGGTCAACAGCAGCGCGTGGCGATTGCCCGCGCGTTGGCCATGGAGCCGGAAGTGATCCTGTTCGACGAACCCACCTCGGCGCTGGACCCGGAACTGGTCGGCGAAGTACTGGCGACCATCCGCAGCCTCGCCGAAGAAAACCGCACCATGGTCATCGTCACCCACGAGATGAGTTTTGCGCGGGATGTGGCCAACCGGGTGATCTTCTTCGACAAGGGCGTGCTCGTGGAACAGGGCGAAGCCAAGGCCCTGTTCGCCAACCCCAGGGAAGAACGCACCAAGCAGTTCCTGAGCAAATTCCTCGCCCATTGAGCGTTGTGTGGGAGCGGGCTCTTGTGGCGAGGGAGCTTGCTCCCGCTGGAGTGCGAAGCGCTCCCAAAAAGCTGGGGCCGCTGCGCAGCCCAGCGGGAGCAAGCTCCCTCGCCACAGAAAACCGCTCTGACACGATTTCCTCACGCCAATCGGTAAAACGTCCCCTCACGCCCCTCTAAAAATACCCCCGCCAGTCAGACCCTTCTGAATCTGCTCCAACCCGCCGTTTAGCCCTTTGCCTCCATTGACGCCTGTTGCCCAACCCTCTTATCTAGCGCCCAGAGGATTGGATCCTATCCCGGCTACTCACTGAATCGTTCATTTCGGCCCCCTTGCGCACCCGCGCCAAAGGACCGGAACGATTCCTGCTGGCTGCATCAAGGAGATTACTTATGACGCGCATGCTCACCGCCCCGACTTTGCCCCAGGCCGTTAGAAAGGGCATCAATGCCTTGGCCGCCGAACACCTGCAGGTCGACATCGCACCCTATACCGGCATGGATGAGGGCGACCTGATCGAGC
This sequence comes from Pseudomonas sp. PWP3-1b2, assembly GCF_049896045.1. Lineage (NCBI taxonomy): Bacteria > Pseudomonadati > Pseudomonadota > Gammaproteobacteria > Pseudomonadales > Pseudomonadaceae > Pseudomonas > Pseudomonas sp. PWP3-1b2. Next base: position 112,017 of record NZ_JAFCTN010000006.1, on the reverse strand, counting down.
TGTTCTGGAACAACTGCTTTGCTGCCTCGCGCAGGGTGACGGCCTGCAAGGTCGGCACGCCCATCCATTTGCGAATCCCCGAAAGTTTTGTGCAGGACGGCCTGGCAAGGGTTCACTACCAGGTCATGCAGATCGGCCACGGCCCGGCACGCTCGGCGGTCACCACGGTAAGCGTGAAGACCAACTTTCCCGGCGGCCGGCCTTCGAACCTGTGCAGCGACGAAAACCAGAACCTCGCCCCCGTGGGCTTGCCTGAAACCATCCGCCGCTACGGCGTCAACAGCTGCCAGGTGCGACGCGGAATTCCGCTGTGCATCGAGCCCTACCTGAACATGGCCACGGGCGACGCAATTACCCTGCGTTGGGGGGACGTGCGTCTGGACCTGCCGAAAATCCAGGCCAAATGCGTCGGGCTGGCGGTGCAGGTATGGGTTCCCTCGGCGGTGATTATCGAAGCCGGCGAAGACAGTCGGCTGGACGTGACGTACTGCATTCTGGATCGCGTCGGCAATAATTCACGCTGGGCACCGGCTCGCACCTTGAACATCGCCGCCTGTTCGCCACCGGCGCCAGCCCGTCCGGCCACGGCCGCATCGGCCTATCAACCCCGCCACCTCGGCTCGCCCTGCGAACCGGGGTAACAGCCCTTCTATGCTTATTCCCATAAGTTAGTTTATTTAAATATTTAACACGTTTAGGGTATATGCACCGGACCACCGGACATCTCTGATTTTTTGTTTCTATTTCATTGAATGCGAGGTCGGTATGGTCAGGATTACCCCGGTGCATAACGCCAGGGCATTACGTGCAGCCAAGGAGCGGCGCTGATGTCTAATTTGGCTCAAACACCCCCCCAGAGTGATCTGGATATAGCCCCTCTGTTGTTGCCGGCCGCGGTGCTGCGCGACGACGCCGAGGCGTTGAGCGCGGCCCATGAGCTTGCCAGGGCTGCGCGCCCGCAAGCCGCCAGGCGCGATCAGCAACGCAAGTTGCCATGGGCGCAGATCGAACAGTTCACCCGCAGCGGGCTGGGCAGTATTTCCATTCCCCGCGAATTCGGCGGCCCAGAGGTTTCGTTCGTAACCCTGGCCGAGGTGTTCGCGATCATCAGCGCAGCGGACCCGGCTCTTGGCCAAATCCCGCAAAACCACTTTGGCATCCTGCACCTGTTGCAGCTTACCGCCACCGAGCGCCAGAAAAAGCAGCTGTTCCAGAGCGTCCTCGACGGCTGGCGCATCGGCAATGGCGGCCCGGAACGCGGCACCAAAAACACCCTGGAACTCAAGGCGCGCATCACCGCTGAAGGCGATGGATACGCGATCAGCGGCCAGAAGTTCTACTCCACCGGCGCGCTGTTTGCGCATTGGGTCGCCATAAAAGCCCTGAACGATGACGGCAAACAGGTGCTGGCGTTTGTGCGCCGTGGCACCGAAGGGCTGCGCATCGTTGACGATTGGTCGGGCTTTGGCCAACGCACCACCGCCAGCGGCACTGTGCTGCTCAATCAGGTGCCGGTGGACGCAGAACTGGTGGTCGAAAACTGGCGCATCGGTGAAAACCCGAATATCCAGGGCGCTGTCTCGCAGTTGATCCAGGCCGCCATCGACGCGGGTATCGCGCGCGGCGCTTTGGACGACACCATCGCCTTCGTCCGCGAACGCTCGCGCCCGTGGATCGACGCCAAGGTCGAACGCGCCAGCGATGACCTGTACGTGATCGCCGACATCGGCAAATTGAAGATCGAACTGCACGCCGCCGAAGCCTTGTTGCGCAAGGCTGGCCAGGTACTGGATCAGGTCAACGCCGCGCCGATTACCGCGCAATCTGCGGCCCGTGCATCGATTGCGGTGGCCGAGGCAAAAGTGCTGACCACTGAAGTGTCGTTGCTGGTCAGCGAGAAACTCTTCGAGCTGGCTGGCAGCCGCGCCACCCTCGCCGAATTCAACCTCGACCGTCACTGGCGCAACGCCCGGGTGCACACGCTGCACGACCCGGTGCGCTGGAAATATCACGCCATCGGCGCCTATCGACTGAACGGCACGTTGCCGGCTCGTCACTCCTGGATTTAACCGACCAGAACACTTTCTCTACGAGCTTCTGGAGCACCTATGACTTTCTCTGCAAACGTCGCGGTTATCACCAGTGACGAACACGCCCTTATTGTGGCCAGCGACCTGGCTGAAGACTTTCGCCGCGACAGCGCCCAGCGCGACCGCGAACGCCGCCTGCCCTTGCCCGAACTGGACGTGTTCTCGCGCTCCGGCCTGTGGGGCATCAGCGTGCCGAAAGAATACGGCGGCGCCGGCGTATCCAACGTCACCCTGGCCAAGGTGATCGCCTTGATCGCCCAGGCAGATGCTTCGCTGGGCCAGATCCCGCAAAACCATTTCTATGCCCTGGAAGTGCTGCGCGTGAATGGCAGCCCGGCTCAGCAAAAACGCCTGTACGCCGAAGCCCTCGCCGGGCAGCGCTTCGGCAATGCACTGGCGGAACTGGGCACCAAAACCGCCCACGACCGCGTGACCTCCATCACCCGCGACGGCGATGGTTTGCGCATCAACGGCCGCAAATTTTATTCAACCGGTGCGATTTACGCCCAGCGTATCCCCACCTCGGTGGTGGATGAACACGGCGTGCAGCAACTCGCCTTCGTCCCGCGCGACAGCGAAGGCCTGACGGTCATTGACGACTGGAGTGGCTTCGGCCAGCGCACCACCGGCAGCGGCTCAGTGGTGTTCGACAACGTGTGGGTTGCGGCGCAAGACGTGATCCCGTTCCAGAGCGCCTTCGAGCGCCCGACCACTGTTGGCCCGCTGGCGCAGATCCTTCACGCCGCCATCGACACCGGCATCGCCCGCGCCGCCTTTGAAGATGCGCTGCACTTTGTGCGCACCAAAACCCGCCCATGGATCGACTCCGGCAACGACAAGGCCACTGAAGACCCGCTGACCCTGAAAAGCTTCGGCCACCTGAGCACCCGCCTGCACGCCGCCGAAGCATTGCTGGAACGCGCAGGTGTTTTCCTTGACCGCGCTCAGGCCGACAGCACTGCCGAAGCCGTCGCTGCCGCGTCAATCGCAGTCGCCGAAGTACGCGCCTTGAGCACCGAAATCTCGCTGGCGGCCGGCAGCACACTGTTCGAACTCGCTGGCAGCCAGGCGACGCTCGCCGAGCACGGCCTGGACCGCCACTGGCGCAACGCCCGCGTGCACACGTTGCACGACCCGGTGCGCTGGAAGTACCACGCCGTGGGCAATTACTACCTCAACGATGAAAACCCGCCACTGCGGGGGACCATCTGATGTCCAGGAAAAAAATCCTGCTCAATGCCTTCAACATGAACTGCATCGGGCATATCAACCACGGCCTGTGGACGCACCCACGGGATACCTCGACCCAGTACAAAACCATCGAATACTGGACCGAGCTGGCGCAAACCCTCGAGCGCGGGCTGTTCGATGGACTGTTCATCGCCGACATCGTCGGCGTGTACGACGTCTACCAGAACGCCATCGACGTACCGCTCAAAGAGTCGATCCAGTTGCCGGTCAACGACCCGCTGTTGCTGGTGTCGGCGATGGCGGCCGTGACCAAAAACCTGGGCTTCGGCCTCACCGCCAACCTCACCTATGAGCCGCCGTATCTGTTCGCCCGGCGCATGTCCACCCTCGACCACCTGAGCCGTGGCCGCGTGGGCTGGAACATTGTCACCGGCTACCTCGACAGCGCCGCCAAGGCCATGGGCCTGACCGAACAGGTCGAGCATGACCGGCGCTACGACCAGGCCGATGAGTACCTGGAGGTGTTGTACAAACTCTGGGAAGGCAGCTGGGAAGACGGCGCCGTGCTTAACGATCCGCAAGCGCGGATCTATGCGCAGCCGGGCAAGGTGCACAAGGTTGAACACCGCGGCGAGTTTTATCAGGTGGAGGGTTATCACCTCTGCGAGCCGTCGCCGCAGCGCACGCCCGTGCTGTTCCAGGCCGGCAGTTCGGACCGGGGCTTGCTGTTCGCCGGGCGCCACGCCGAGTGCGTGTTTATCAGCGGGCAGAACAAGGCGGCGACCAAAGTGCAGGTGGACAAGGTGCGCGCCAGCGCCGTCGCCGCCGGGCGAGACCAGGATGACATCAAGGTGTTCATGGGCCTCAACGTGATCGTCGGCGCCACCGAAGCGCTGGCCTGGGCCAAGCATGCCGAGTACTTGAGCTACGCCAGCGCGGAAGCCGGTGTGGCGCACTTCTCGGCCTCCACCGCGATTGATTTTTCACAGTACGCGCTGGATGAGCCCATCCAGTACGTGAAGAGCAACGCGATTCAGTCGGCCACCAAGAACCTGCAAAACAACGACTGGACCCGGCGCAAGTTGCTCGAACAGCACGCGTTGGGCGGGCGCTACATCACCTTGGTCGGCTCGCCCGAGCAAGTGGCGGACGAGTTGGAGTCGTGGATCAGCGAGACGGGGCTGGATGGTTTCAATTTGACGCGCATTGTTACGCCGGAAAGCTATGTGGATTTTATCGATCTGGTGGTGCCGGAGTTGCAGAAGCGCGGGTCGTACAAGACGGCTTATGAGCAGGGAACACTGCGCGAAAAAGTCTTCCAGGCTGGCGCCCGCCTACCCGAACAACACACCGGATCGACCTACCGACACTAATCAAAAATGTGGGAGCTGGCTTGCCTGCGATAGCGGTGGGTCAGCAAAAAATGGGTAGCTGACCGACCGCTATCGCAGGCAAGCCAGCTCCCACAGTTGACTGCATTGTTCTTACTAACACCTTATGACTGGAAATCGATTATGAAAAAGACTCTGCTCACCCACCCAGTCAAAGCACTGGCCCTGGCGTTTGGTTTATTCAGCTCAGCGGTATTTGCCGCCGAGGCGCCGCTGAAAGTCGGCACCACCGCCGCGTTTGCCATTCCCCTGGAAGCCGCCGTTGCCGAAGCCGGCAAGCAAGGCCTCAAGGTCGAGCTGGTGGAGTTCACCGACTGGATCGCGCCCAACGTCAGCCTGGCCGCCGGCGACATCGATGTGAACTACTTCCAGCACATCCCGTTCTTGGAAAACGCCAAGGCTGCCGCCGGTTTTGATTTGGTGCCTTACGCGCCGGGCATCATCAATAACGTCGGCCTGTATTCGAAGAAATACAAAAGCCTCAACGACCTGCCCCAAGGCGCCAGCGTGGCCATTGCCAACGACCCGATCAACAGCGGTCGCGGCCTGCAATTGCTGGCCAAGGCGGGTTTGATCACCCTCAAGCCGGGCGTGGGCTACAAGGCCACCGAAGAAGACATCGTCAGCAACCCGAAGAAGCTCAAGATCCTTCAGGTTGAAGCCGTGCAGCTGGTACGCGCCTATGACGACGCCGACCTGGTGCAGGGCTACCCGGCGTATATCCGCCTGTCCAAGACCTTCGATGCAGAATCGGCGCTGTTGTTTGACGGCCTCGATCACCCGGAATACGTGATCCAGTTTGTGATTCAACCGAAGAGCAAAACCGACCCGCGCGTGATCAAGTTCGTCGACATCTATCAGCACTCGCCGGTGGTACGTGCGGCCCTGGATAAATCCCTGGGCACGCTCTACCAAGTCGGCTGGGAAGATAAAAAATGACCGCCGCCAATGCCAAACGACGCGACCTGGGCCTGCCGCCCAGGGACGCCGAACAGACCCAACTGCACCCTGACTTGAACCGAGCCCATGTGCGTTTTATCAACGTGGGCAAGACCTACGACGGCAACGTGCACGCCTTGCAAGGCATTGACCTGGCGATCCAGCGCGGTGAAGTGTTCGGCATCATCGGGCGCAGCGGCGCCGGTAAGTCCTCGCTGATCCGCACCATCAACCGCCTGGAGCAACCGAGCAGCGGGCGCGTGCTGATTGATCAGGTGGACATCGGCGACTTCGACGAAGACCGCCTGGTGGCGCTGCGTCGGCGCATCGGCATGATCTTCCAGCACTTCAATTTGATGTCGGCCAAGACCGTGTGGCAGAACGTCGAATTGCCGCTGAAAGTCGCCGGCGTGCCCAAGCCGCAACGCGAGCAAAAGGTGCGCGAGTTGCTGGAGCTGGTCGGCCTCAAGGACAAGCACAACGCCTATCCGGCGCAGCTCTCCGGTGGGCAAAAACAGCGGGTGGGTATCGCCCGTTCGCTGGTGCACGACCCCGAGATTTTGCTGTGCGACGAGGCCACCTCGGCCCTCGACCCGGAAACCACGCAATCGATCCTCGGCCTGCTGCGCGAGATCAACAAGCGCCTGGGCCTGACCATTGTATTGATCACCCATGAGATGGCGGTGATTCGCGACATCTGCGACCGCGTGGTGGTGCTGGAACACGGGCGCACCGTTGAGCAAGGCCCGGTGTGGCAAGTGTTCGGCAACCCGCAGCATGACGTCAGCAAAACTCTGCTGGCGCCGTTGCAACACGGCTTGCCGGAAGAATTGCAAAGCCGTTTGCTGGCCCGCCCGGCCTCGACAGAAACGGCAGTGGTGCTGCGTTTGCAATTCACCGGCAGCGACACTGACGAGCCGGACCTGGCCGCACTGTTCAGCGCCCTCGGCGGGCGCGTGCGTTTGCTGCAAGGCGGCGTGGAACGCATCCAGGGGCATGCGCTGGGGCAGTTACTGCTGGCCGTGAATGGCTCGCCCCACAGCGCCGAAGAACTGCGCAACCGCGCTGGAAATTGGGCACAACAGGCACAGGTGCTGGGCTATGTGGTTTGATCGTTTATTGCAGGGCGCCATCGACACCTTGTTGATGGTCGGCGTGTCGTCGTTGATCGCGTTGCTGGTGGGCATTCCGCTGGCCGTTTTTTTGGTCACCAGCGACAAGGGCGGCATCTACCAGGCACCGGTGCTGAACCGCGCGCTGGGGGCGTTTGTTAATCTGTTTCGCTCGATTCCGTTTTTGATTCTGATGGTGGCGCTGATTCCGTTCACGCGGCTGATCGTCGGCACCACCTATGGCGTGTGGGCCGCCGTTGTACCGCTGACCATCGCCGCCACGCCGTTTTTTGCGCGCATCGCCGAAGTGAGCTTGCGCGAAGTCGATCACGGTTTGATCGAAGCCGCCCAGGCTATGGGCTGCCGTCGCTGGCACATTATCTGGCATGTGTTGTTGCCAGAAGCGCTGCCGGGGATTGTCGGCGGGTTCACTATCACCCTGGTGACCATGATCAACTCATCGGCCATGGCCGGCGCGATAGGCGCAGGCGGGTTGGGGGATATCGCGTACCGCTATGGCTACCAGCGGTTTGATACGCAGATCATGCTCACGGTGATTGTGCTGCTGGTGGTGCTGGTGGCGGTGATTCAGCTGGGCGGGGATCGATTGGCGCGGGGTTTGAACAAGCGTTGAGGCGCTTCGTAGCGGCAGGTATGAGTGAGTACCGCTCATCGGGACTGTCAATTCTCACAGTAGAAATGCCTGTAGTTCCAGGTGCCTTATTTACCTTGCCCGACGCGTAATGTGAGCGCGCCCCTAACCCAGCAAGGTGATGGCCATGTCTACTATTCCCCTCGATGAACTGCAGGATTTACCCTATCCGTATTATCCCGCGGTCAACCTGCTTGACCTGAAGACACACAAGTACATAGAGTTTGTCGACGAAACTATCGACTTTATCATCCCCACTCCCCCTCCTCCCCCCTATCCCGGCGCCCCTCCCGTCGCCCCTCCGGTCGCCCCTCCCAATGATCCTAGTGCCAAGTGGGGTTTGGGCATCGACAGACTAACCAATATTGCCATAGCGATAGAGGCTTGGACTAAGCTTGAAGTTGGCGACTACTACAGCTGTCGCTGGCTTGATCCGAAAGTTCCTGTAGCCTCAGACTACGTCAGAGAGCTTAAAGCCCGCTACGAACTGTTGATCGACGAAACGAAAGTGCCGGCCGGCTTCTCTCCGATGTTTTGGCATGTCGTGCGTGCCAGCTTGAATGAGAGTAGCTCTAAAATACAGTGGGTATTGGTCAAGAAAACACGGCCGGGCGGTGAGGACCGAGAAGGCGGGGATCCGTGGCACAGCGAGTTGAAAATGTCGGTAGAAGACTTGGACGAGTACTCGATCATTACCGCCGATACTGTTAGTGGGGGTATTTATTGCCTGATCGAACACTATGAAAACCGTCGCCGGAACGATGTCATCACCATAGATTGGGGCGGCGAAACCTTCACCTATATTTTGAGCGCTAAAGAAGCGAGCGGGACTGCAGCGATAAGAATCAGGGTGCCAGATGGCAAAGACGAAAAAGGTAAGCCCGACCCAAACATACCAAATGTAATCAACAAAGGTCCGCAGTCTGGGCAGTTCGTAGTCAGTTTCATGGTCATGGATGTAGTAGGGAACACGTCTGGGAGCAAGCATCACTATTCCAAGGGCTATGCGTTGCAGTCGAATTTGAACTCCAAACTGCTTGACGCTCCGAGTTTCAGAGTGAACGACGTGGATGAGCCTGTAGCCGATCTTGATCAATCGGAAAAGCCGCTGTTTCAGTTGCGGACCTTCCCACCCCGGATCGGAAAAAAACCCGTGCCACCCAACAAGGTCAAGGCCTACTTAAAAATTCTCAGTGAAGACGGTGTATTAATTGAGATCATTAACGTGGGGGAACTTCCTGATACGAACGGGCAGCTTGAAACGTTCACTCTTTCCTATGAGCACGTTGCGAAAGCTGCGGGACGTCTTTTATTGGCATTTTATACAGTTTCCAACGCCGCCGGGACTAAGACATCGGCCATCACCCCAGTCAGAGTTGTGGGTACAGCAACACAAATGCCAGCGCCTGAACTTAGCCCGATCGAAGGTACGCTCTTACCCCTCGACACGGATGCTATCGTCAAGATTCCCGAGTATTACCCCTTCTATAAAACAGGAAGGGAAACGGTGGTGTTCTCACAGGGAAAGCTCGGTGAAGGTGGCTTGCTCTATACCGACACCCGGCAAGCGGGAGAGCAGGGCGGCATACGTGACGTGCTCAAGGAAAATCTGAAGATATTTGAAAACAAAGGTCCTTTCCACGTTCACTACATCGCCAACAATGGGAGGAATCTTCCATCTTCCATCCGCCATTCAGAAAAGCGGCAAGCTGAGCTGGGGGTTCGCCCCGTCGAACTACCTGCGCCGGTGGTTAAATATGCCGAAGACGGCAACATCGATCCTAAAAATGTGAAACGCTCCATTTTGCTGATGTGGTTTCCCTTTGTCGGCGCGGTCCCTGGCTACGAACTGGTTTGGAATGCAGTCGGGGACGACCACGATAGCTCCGACAGCGGCAGCATTCTCATCGATCCATCGACCGAAGGTCACCTTTTACCAGAGCTGTTGGTTGAGTTGAAACCTCAAGTACTACTCGAGAATATCAATGGCGAAATCTCGTTCAGCTACAGCGTGCAGCGGCCCGGCACAGCCAACAAGCCTAAAATCTATTCGCGCTCTGAAGTGCTCAAACTCACCGTCGGCGCCAAAGTAGTGATGCAAACACCCATTGTCGTTGAGGCCGATAAGCTCTTGCAGGATGAAGTTCATCCCAAAGACGTCTTGAGCGGGGCCACAGTGCGGGTTAACTACACCCCAATGCGCGACACCGATATCATTTTTGTCAGTTGGGCAGGTGAATTTGGTATCAGCGTCACAAAAGTTGAAGCAAGGGGCAACTCTAAGACCAATAGCGTTGATGTGCGCATCCCGCCTCATATCATCGCCTTGGGTATCCGGGAGCACGGCAACAACATCACCGTGCAGTATAGTTTCAGTCGGGGGGGCACCACTCAAACGTCCGAACCTCTGGCCTTCCGCCTCAAGCTCGTGACGGAACTGCCCGCGCCGACGATCAACGGTATCAAGGACTCGCTGTTCTATTTGCTAGCCTTGGGTGACGAGGTGAAGATCACGGTTGATCCGTGGATCATGATTCAGAGAAACCAACGCAAGTTTTTGACCATCGAGGGTACCCAAGCTGATGGCACTGAGTTCCTGGAAACCATCTATACCGCTGACAACGTCACCGACCAAGAAGTTGAACACGGGGTCGCGTTCACCATGCCGGCAGATAAGTTTCACACACTCAAGGAGAACTCGCCTCTGTACGTTAAGTGTGGCGTAAGCTTTGCGCAACGCAACGAAAAGAACACCGCCGTGCCGTTCGTCACGCGTGCGTACCGCGTGCAGGCCGTGCAGGCGAGCAATCCTGCTCCGGCTTTCGACAATAAACCTGGGACCACGCTCTTTGTTTCGCCGTTGAACTACCTGGGAGGGTCCGTCATAAGCGTGAATTACCCTGGCATGGCCAAGGACCAAATTATAACTTGCCAATTGCTGTACCCGGACGGGACTGTCACCGACTTTGCTCCGCACACAGTGGTAGCCGCCGGACGTGTGGACGTGCCGATCAACTCGCAAGTCATTGCCAAGATGGTGAGAAAAACCGTCACATTACGATACAAGGTGACGACCGGCACCGTGAGAACCGATACCAAGCATGTCTGGTCAAGCCCCCAAATACTGATTGTCGGCACTATCCCCGCAGACCAATTACCGATGGCACGGATCAATGGCGTTGCGCACAACGGCCAACACGACCTTGCGACGTTTGCCAACAATGCCACGTTAACGCTGGCCAAATGGCCTTTTATATCCGCAGGCCAAAAAATCTGGATTACATGCAGAAGTGTTGGAGCAGCGCAACTTTATGTACTGACAGCCTATGAGGTAACCCCCGCCGACTTAGACAAGGGGCTGGTAAATATTCCGGTATCGAGGCCCTGGATCGAACGCTTGACCCACGAATTTAGTGTACAGACTGTGGGCACGCTGGACGGCAGCATCGATATAGAAAATGCTGTTGCGTTCGGGGTCACCTTATATTCAATCAAGGGACAACTAAAAGTTAATCAACAGGCGATGATTTTGAACGGGGTCTCTATTAAAGATTTTCCCGCAACCAAAAAGAACGCCGATTCCTATCGCAATGTGGAGACCCGCGTGGCCACCGGTGGGGCAGGTGACTACACATACAGCTCCACTAACCCAAGGGTCGCATCAGTAGATAAGTACGGTAAGGTGACCGGAAATGCAAATGGCTCTGCTGAGATAACCATTTCGGACAAAAACTTAACAAAAATCTCATACACTGTGTATGTAAGCAACGTGTTTCGCTTCGTGTTTGATGATAGGGAGTTGAACTATACAGACGCGTGGGCTTGGGCTGCCTCAGTCGGGGGGACGCATATATTTGACGCGGCCATCTATGATCTCGGTCTGAACTATTCCGATGCGCAAAAGCATCTAGTGGGGCGATGGGCTTACGCGTCAGCGGGATGCCAGCCTTATTTTGTAACTTACTACGATGATGTGTACGGAATTTATTGCAGGCCTCATAGTGAAAAGCACCGTGTAATGTGTTTGAAGGCAGTTTAATAACCGCAGTAAAACATAAAAAAGTGGCAGCTCTACTCAACCGTAGGCTGCCACTTTCCAACTTCTATTAAATCTGTCGATGACTCGACCTCCTGCTCATCGTCTGGCGTACGCATCCGCATTCCCCGCCCTTTCTGCGCACACTCGCGCGACACGTCATCGCGTATAGTCAACCTCCCTTCAAACCGCTCGAAGCCTGCGCCATGAAACTCGCCCCCGACGACCTCAACCAGATCACCACCGCCACCCTCGGCCACTACAACACAGTTGCCGAAGACTTCCGCGAAGGCACCCGCGACCACGACGTGAGCCAGAATATCGACGCGTTGCTACGGCATATCCACGGCCCGGCGCCGTTTACCGTGCTGGATTTCGGCTGCGGGCCTGGGCGGGATTTGCGAACGTTTACGCGCATGGGGCACGTCGCGGTCGGGCTGGATGGCTCGGAGCGTTTCGCGCAGATGGCGCGCGAGGACAGCGGTTGTGAGGTGTTGCAGCAGGACTTCCTGAAGCTGGATTTACCCGCCGCACGCTTTGATGGGGTATTTGCCAATGCGGTGCTGTTTCATATTCCCAAACAGGAATTACCGCGTGTGCTGAAGCAGTTGCACGGGGCGCTGAAGCCTGGAGGCGTGTTGTTCAGTTCCAACCCGCGGGGTGAAAATAGCGAAGGCTGGAATGGGCCACGGTATGGGTCGTATCACGACCTGGAGGCGTGGCAGGCGTTGCTGACCGAGGCGGGGTTTGTGGAGTTGGAGCATTACTACCGACCGGCCGGGTTGCCAATCGAGCAGCAGCCTTGGTTGGCGAGTGTGTGGCGCAAACTGTAGAGCTTCATCGCCTAAACCGGCCTCATCGCAGGCAAGCCAGCTCCCACATTTGGAATGCATTCCCTTGTGGGAGCTGGCTTGCCTGCGATAGCTATTTCACCTGATACACCTCAGGTTTCTCACCCACCATCAGCGCCGTCACACTGTGCCCGGCATACCCTTCTTTTTCCCCGGCTGAGAAATTTGCCACCAACCGCGTGCCATCGGCGAACGTGGTCTCCTGCACCTGTTTGTCCGCCGTCAGCCAACGAAAATCGGTCATCGTCTGGGCCGCCAAACGCTGATGCAACGGCCTGAAAAACCGATCCTGACGCTGAATCATCGGCAACCGCTGCTCAAGGGTCGCATCCGTGAGGTGATACAGCGGCGGCACGTTGTAGAGCAGTTGGGTCAGCTCGTTCTCAGCCCGCACATTGCTCAGCTTCAGGCTGTCGAATAACCAATGATGGGTGGTAATCACCGAGCCGTGAAACACCGCCTGGTACAGCGGCAGGCGCATCGTCGGGTCGAAGTACAGTGTGCGAAACGGCTCTTTCAACGGCACGGGCTTGAAGAACACCGCCGGCTGTTCCGGCGGGTACCAGTTGCCGACGTAATAGGGCGACTGCTTGTCCTGGGTCATCTGCCGGTCACCCCAGCCGATCACCGGCGTCTGCATGCCGTGGGCGAACAGGGCGCCCTGGGCAGTGGTGGCATTGCCATCCTCAGAGCCCGCCGGCAGCTTGAGTACCGTGTTGATCCAGCGGGAGGCGTCGATATTGCCTTCAGCGTTCTGCGCCTGCGTCATGGGCGCACTTTCACGGTAGCTGTCGAAAACCATGCCGGTGGCGTAGGCATCAAGGAACCAGGCGTTGAAACCGGCTTTAGCCTGCACTGCCCTCACCCGCGCTTCCAGCAAAGGTCGTATACAGCGCGGGTCGATGTAGTGGCCCGATTGCTGAAAGCCGGTTTTCAGCTTGCCGTCCCTGAGCACAATCGCGCAGTCGCGGTAGGCCCTGGCGCCCAGGTGCGCAGTGGTCCAGTCCGGGTTTTCAGTGGCGGACAAGGCGGTTTCATAGGAGTCGTAGGGCGCCATCAGGTAACCCGCCTCGACACCGGCGCGTATCGCTTCAGGGTGCCACAAGCCACCTTCCCAGCCTTCGCCCAGGGTCAGCAACAGACGCGGCAGCCCGGCGGCGCGCAGGGATTGAATCGTCTGGTTGCCCCAGGTCTCAGGGGTGTCGGTCAAGGCCCCGGCAAACTCCCTGGCCAGCTCGCTGCGCAGCTCACCATAGCGGGCGGCGAGTCGGGCCATGTCCGGCTCTTCGACTTGCCAGGCCTGCCGCGCTTGCTGATTGATCGCCGCATTGAGGCCGCGCAACAACACGCCTTGCTCATAACGGTTCAAGACCCTGGCCTGCGCCAAAACCTGAGTCGCCTCTTTGTCCAACAGCCCCTTGAGTGGATGATCGCGCAAGCGTTTAACCAGCAGCGGCCAGTCACGCACGTCGGTGGGTGCCAGCAGGCTGTTGCCCCATAGGTAGATATGGCTGGCGCCAAGCAGTTTTTCGGCCTCCGACGTTTGCCGCAGCTTGTCGGCCAGCGGCTCATAGCGGCCTTGCTCCACCAGCCATTGGCGATAACGCTTGGCGCCGGCCAATGGGTCGGCGTCGCCCAAGTGCAGGCGCAAGGTCATCGGCGCCGTGGGGTCAAGACGGGTAAATTCGTGAGCCACCGACAGGGCCAGGCCCTGGCCGTCGGCCTGCCATCGCACGTGGTTGTTGTAGGGGTTGGTCAGCAACCAGTTCAGTGTGAAGCTGCCGTGGTCCATGCCCCACAGCGGCAGGCTGAGGTCTTGCGTGGTGTTGAGTTCGCCCTGCTCCAGTAAAAACGCCTTCCAGATCGGGTTGCCGGCGGGCACGTAATGGCCCTCGGCCAAAGGCCAGATCAAGCCTTTGCCCATGGCCTCGGCGGGTTGGCGCAGCAGCGGCAACTGGCCCGGCTCGCGCGCGCTGATGGTCAGGGAAAGGTCGCGGCGCTCAAGGCGAGCGGTCAGGTGGTAGGCGCCGTTGTCCCATTGCCAGGCGGCCTGTTCAGCGCCGGTTTGCAGCTCGCTGACGGCGTGCGCGGCAACGCCGCTGGAGGCTTGCACCGGGGTTTTACCGGCAGGCGTGACGCGCAGGGCAAGCGTGGCGGGGTCGAGTTCGACGCGCCATTGGGGGTTTTCCAGCACGGCTGCTGAAGTGATCGGAGAAAGGAATAAACCGCAGACCAGTACAACGTGACGCAGGCAGTTCATTGGGGGTAGACCTGTGTGCAAAAGAGGTCGAGGGTAAAACATTCGATGGCGTGCCGGAGGGGCACAAGCTATTTCAGGACGTTTCGTACATACCCCGAGGCTGGGTGGAGATCCACATGTGGGAGCGGGCTTGCCCGCGATAGCGGTATGTCAGCGAATACATTTATCACTGATACACCGCTATCGCGGGCAAGCCCGCTCCCACAGGTTTAACCGCGTTTTTCCGGATGTTCCTGCTTGGGCTCGCGAATTTTGTACCAGGCCACGTACAGCGCTGGCAGGAACAGCAACGTCAGCAAGGTCGCAATGATAATCCCGCCAATCATCGCGTAGGCCATCGGCCCCCAGAACACTTCGCGGGCAATCGGGATCATGCCCAAACTGGCCGCCGCCGCCGTCAGCAGAATGGGCCGGCGCCGATGCTCAGTGGCTTCAACCACCGCATCCCACGGCGTGTAGCCGTCGCGTTCGTAGGCGTCGATCTGTGTCACCAGGATCACCGAGTTGCGGATGATAATGCCGATCAGCGCCAGGATGCCGAGGATCGCCACAAAGCCCATGGGCGTGCCCGTGGGTATCAGCGCCAGCACCACGCCAATCAAGCCCAGCGGCGCCACACTCGCCACCAGGAACATCTTCTGCACGCTGTGCAGCTGGATCATCAGGAAGGTCGCCATCAGGAACAGCATCAACGGCACCACACTGGCGATCGGGCCTTGAGCCTTGCCGCTTTCTTCGACGGTGCCGCCGGTGGCCACCTTGTAACCCACCGGCAGCTCGGCGTTGAATTTGTCGATGGTCGGCGCCAGCTGTTTCACCAAATCCGTAGGCTGCATCTCATCGCGCACCGAGGCCTTGACGGTGATCGTCGGCTTGCGGTCGCGACGCCACACCAGCGGCTGTTCCAGTTCATAGCGCACGGTGGCGAAAGCCAGCAGCGGAATCGAGGTGCCGTTGGGCGTGACGATCTGCAGGTTTTGCAGGGTTTCCGGCGTACCACGCTCGGCGTCTTCGGCGCGACCGACCACGTTGATCAGGTAGATATCGTCGTGCACCTGGGTCACCGACGCACCGCTGACCACGCTGTTCATCAACTGCGCCACGTCTT
The DNA here is from genome assembly GCF_049896045.1 of Pseudomonas sp. PWP3-1b2. Lineage (NCBI taxonomy): Bacteria > Pseudomonadati > Pseudomonadota > Gammaproteobacteria > Pseudomonadales > Pseudomonadaceae > Pseudomonas > Pseudomonas sp. PWP3-1b2. Next base: position 96,387 of record NZ_JAFCTN010000006.1, on the reverse strand, counting down.
CCGACGACAGCCCCAACTGCCGCGCCTTGTCCTGGGCGATGTCCACGCGCAGCACTTTGCCTGGCTCGTTCCAGTCGTAGATGATCTCGCCCAAGTGGGTGTTTTGATCGAGCAAGGTGGCCAGTTCGATGGCGTGTTTTCGCACCTGGTCGGTGTCTTTGCCGGACACCCGATACTGAATCGGACGGCCCACCGGCGGGCCCATTTCCAGCGGCTGCACATAGCTGCCGATGCCCACAAAGTCATCGCGCAGGCGCTTTTGCAAGCGCGCGATCAAGGCGCCCCGCTCTTCCAGGCCCTTACTCACAATAACCAACTGTGCGTAGTAGGGGTTTTCCAATTGCTGGTCGAGGGGCAGGTAGAAACGAATCGCGCCCTGGCCGATATAGGTGCTCCAGCGCGCGATGTCCGGGTCATCCTTGATGATCGCCTCGAGGCGGTCGACGGCTTTGCGGGTCTCGTTGATCGAGGCGTTTTGCGGCAGGTTCAGGTCCACCAGAATTTCCGGGCGGTCCGACGACGGGAAGAACTGGTTCTGCACAAACTGCATCGAGAACACCGACGCCACAAACAGCCCGACGGTGATGCCGATCGCCCACCAGCGGTTACGCATGGCCCACAGCATGCCGCCGTTGAACGCACGCCCTACGCGCCCCGGTTCGTCGTTATGCGGCTTCACGTTGGCACTGAGGATATGCACGCCAATCACCGGCGCAAACAGCACGGCCACCACCCACGACACCAGCATCGCCACGGCAATCACCGCAAACAGGGTGAAGGTGTACTCGCCCGCCGAGCTGGCGTTGAGGCCAATCGGCACAAAGCCGGCCACGGTCACCAGCGTACCGGTGAGCATCGGAAAGGCCGTTGAGGTGTAGGCGTAGGTGGCCGCCTGCTCCTTGGTTTCGCCTTTTTCCAGGCGCGTGATCATCATCTCCACGGTGATCATCGCGTCGTCCACCAACAACCCGAGGGCGATGATCAACGCGCCCAGCGACACCCGCTGCATGGTAATGCCGCTGTATTCCATGAACACAAACACCAGCGCCAGCACCAACGGAATCGAGCACGCCACCACCAGCCCGGCGCGCATGCCGAGGCTGATAAAGCTCACCACCAGCACGATAATCACCGCCTCAAACAGCGCGCTGGTAAAGCCGCCGACGGCCTCTTCCACCACTTCCGCCTGATCGGACACCTTGTGCACGCCAACGCCCACCGGCAGGTCGGCGGTCAGCTCGTCCATGCGTGTGTGCAAGGCCTTGCCGAACGACTGGATATTGCCGCCCTTCTGCATGGCAATCGCCAAACCAATCGCCGGTTTGCCGTCGAAGCGGAACATGGGCCGCGCCGGGTCGACGTAGCCACGGCTGATGTCGGCAATATCGGCCAGGCGATAGAAGCGGTCATTGAGCCGCAGGTTGACGTTGGCCAGGTCCTTCTCGGAGGCGAACTGCCCCGAGGTGCGCACTGAAATCCGCTCCGGCCCGGCCTCGATCACACCCGCGGGGGTCACAGCGTTTTGCGATTGCAGGCTTTGCACGACCTGCCGTTGATCAATCCCCAACGCCGCCAGTTTGCGCGTGGAGAAATTCAGGTAAATCACTTCATCCTGCTGGCCGATCATCTCGACCTTGCCCAGGCCCGGCACCGAACGGATCTCGGCGCGCACCTGTTCCACGTAGTCGCGCAGCTGGCGCATCGACAGGCCGTCGCCGGTAAACGCGTACACCGAACCGAACACGTCACCGAACTCATCGTTGAACGACGGCCCCTGCAGCCCTTGGGGGAAGGTGCCGCGAATGTCGTCGATTTTCTTGCGGACCTGGTACCAGATCCCCGGAATGTCTTTGGCGCTGGTGGTGTCCTTGAGGAACACAAACACCGTGGACTCACCCGGCCGCGTGTAGCTTTTTACATAGTCGAGGGCGTCGAGCTCTTCGAGTTTTTTCTCGATGCGGTCGGTGACCTGCTTGAGGGTTTCTTCCTGGGTCGCACCCGGCCAGCGGGTTTGGATCACCATGGTTTTGATGGTGAACGAAGGGTCTTCCTCGCGGCCCAGGTTCATGTACGAGAACACGCCCATCAGCAGCGCGACGAACATCAGGTACCAGACGAAGGACTGATGCTTGAGGGCCCAGTCGGATAAGTTGAAGCTCCCTTTCATCGCGGGCTGTCCTCGTCGATTTTGACTTTTTGTCCGGGTTTCAGGCTGTTCACGCCAGCGGTCACGATGCGTTCGCCGGATTTGACGCCGCCATTGAGCAGTGCGCTGTTGGCGTCACGGCTGATGACGCTGACGTCACGCGGTTGCACGGTCTGGTTGTGAGTGTCGAGGAGCCAGATGCGGGTTTTGCCATCGACCTCCTGCAAGGCGCTGACCGGCACTTCGATGCGCGGCGCGATAGCGGTGCTCAAGGTCACGCTGATCGCCGTGCCGAGGCGAAATGCAGCAGGCGTCTCGGTAAGAGTCAGTCGGGCGCGACGGGTGCGCGTGGCACTTTGGGCCTGGGGCTCGATCTCGCGCACGATGGCGGTGGTGTTAACGCTCGGGTCGAGTTGCCCGGCCACCACAAACACCACGTCCGTTGGCAGGCGCTCGGCGAGGCCGGCGGGCAGGTCGATCACCGCTTCCTTGATGTCCGGGCGCGCCAGGGTCACGACTTGCTGGCCGGCGCTGACCACCTGGCCCGCCTCGGCATTCCAGGCGGTGACGATGCCAGCGTGGTCGGTGCGCAATTCGGCGTAGTTGAGTTGGTCTTTCGCCTGGTTGACCGACGCTTTGGCTTGGTCAAGGGTGGCCTGGGTGGTTTTCAGGTCGGTCTGGGCAATATCCAATTGAGCCTGGGCGCCGACGCCACGGTTGAACAGCTCTTGCTGACGGCGGGCGTTGGCTTGGGCATTGATGAACTGCGCCTGCACGCGGGCGAGGTCACCCTGAGCCGAGCGCAGCTGGTTTTGTTGGTCGGTGGGGTCGAGGACCGCGAGCAATGCGCCCTTCTCCACTTCCGCGCCCACGTCCACCGCGCGGCGCGCAATGCGGCCGGGCACGCGGAAACCCAGGTTGCTTTCATAGCGGGCCTGAATCGTACCGGCGAAACGGCCAAGGTTTTCCTGGTCTTCGGCTTTCACCTCCATCGACAGCACCGGGCGCACCGGCTCCGGTGGCGGTTCTTCCTTGGAGCACGCCGCGAGCAACAGGCTGGCGGCGAGTAATACCGTCAGGCGCTTCATGGCTGAACTCCCTGGTCGGCGATCTCGACGATCATCCCCGGATGCAACAATTGCCCCCCGGCCACCACGACTTTTTCGCCGCCCTTGAGGCCGTCGCCAATGATCACTTTGCCGGTGAGGTAGCGCGCCACGGTGACCTTGTGCAGCTGCGCCTTGCCGTCGCCGTCGATCAGCCACACGGCGGGTTCGTTGAGGTCTTTGGTCAACGCCGCCCACGGCAGCTCGATACTGGCCTTGGCCGGGCCATTGGCGGTGGCGCTCACCACCGAGCCCAGCTCCATGCCTTTAGGCAGGCTTTGCAGGGCAATTTTGACTTGGACGGTGCCGGTATTGGCGGCCACGGCGGGCGTGACTTCGCGCACCTTGCCCACTGCCTTGATGCTCGGGTTATCCAACAGGCTCACGGTGATCGGCGCATCCGGTGGCGGCTCGACCAGCAACGATTCGTACACGTTGAACACCGCATCGCGCTCGCCATCGCGGGCCAGGCTGAAAATCGGCACCGTGGCCTGCACCACCTGGCCCACTTCGGCCTGACGCGCGGTAATAATCCCCGGCGCATCGGCAATCAGCGCGGTGTAGCCCAGTTGCTCACGGGCGTTGGCCAATTGCGCCTGGGCGGCGGCCAGCGCACTTTGGCTACTGCGCAGCGCGGCCTGGGCGGAATCGTATTCGCTGCGGCTGGTGTAGCCCTTGGGCAAGAGCTTTTCCTGGCGCACGAAGGCGGCGGCGGTCTGTTTGACCCGCGCCTGTTCGGCCACGACCTGGGCCTGGGCGGAATCGACGTTGGTTTGCAAATCCTTGGGGTCGAGCTTGGCCAGCACTTGCCTGGCGCTGACGCGGTCGCCCACGTCGACCATGCGCTGGATGATCTTGCCGCCGACGCGGAACGATAAATCGGTTTGCACACGGGCCTGGATATCGCCTGTCAGCGTGACCGCTGCGGCAAAATCAGCCGACTTCACGGTCTGCACAAACACCCGTGAATGTTCCTTGGGTTCGGCCTTTTTCTCGCCACAGCCGCTCAATAGCGTCACCAGGCCAAGTCCGACGATAAATGTGATAGTTCGACCGCCCATGCAGGCTCCTTTGCGTGACGCGATGTGCCAGTGTGTATGCGACTCTGAGCTTAGTTCAGGGTTCCTTATCTGCAGGGAGGATCCCATACTCCGAGGGTTCCCACACCGACTGAATACACATGCTGAAAACTCTCGCGGTCGCCAATTACCGCTCCATCAACAAATTGGTGGTGCCGCTTGACCGGTTGAACCTGATCACCGGCCCCAACGGCAGCGGCAAATCCAACTTGTACCGCGCCCTGCGTTTGCTCGCAGAAACCGCCCAGGGCGGGGTGATCAACGCGCTGGCCCGCGAAGGTGGGCTGGATTCGACGTTCTGGGCCGGGCCGGAAACCATCACCCGGCGCATGCGTTCGGGCGAGGTGCCGATTGAGTCCACCGTGCGCCAGGGCGTAAAGCGTTTGCGCCTGGGCTTTGCCGGGGAAGATTTCAGCTATGCCATTTCGCTGGGGCTGCCCGAACCCAGCCTGTCGTTTTTCTCCCTGGACCCGGAAGTAAAAAAGGAATGCATCTGGGCCGGGCCTATCTATCGCCCGGCCAGCCTGCTGGTGCAGCGCTCCGGGCCGATGGTGCGCGCCCGCGAAGGCCGCGCCTGGGATGTACTCGCCCAGCACACGCCGAACTACCACAGCCTGTTCGATCAGGTCGGCAGCCTGCGCGGCTCGCCGGAGGTGCTGTTGCTGCGCGAAAGCATTCGTGGCTGGCGCTTTTATGATCACTTTCGCAGCGATGTGGACGCGCCGGTACGCCAACCGCAGTTGGGCACACGCACGCCGGTGCTGCACCACGATGGGCGAGACCTGGCGGCGGCGTTGCAGACCATTCGCGAAATCGGCGACCCGGAGGCGTTGCAGCGCGCGATAAGCGATGCATTTCCCGGCGCACGCCTGAACATCCAGCCATTGCAGGGCGGGCGCTTCGCCATTGAGTTTTATCAGGAAGGGTTGCTGCGGCCGTTGTCGGCGGCGGAGCTGTCGGACGGGACGTTGCGCTATTTGTTGTTGGTCGCGGCGCTCCTGACGCCGAGACCGCCGACCATGATGGTGCTGAACGAGCCGGAAACCAGCTTGCACCCGGACCTGTTACCGGCGTTGGCACGGTTGATTATTCAGGCGTCCATGCAGTGCCAGGTGTGGGTGGTGTCGCATGCGAGCCGGTTGATTGCGGCGCTGGAGCAGGATGAGGGGTGTAATTCGATTGTGCTGGAGAAAGTGTTGGGGGAGACCCGAATCGTCGGGCAAGGGATTCTGGATGCGCCGGCGTGGCATTGGCCGGAATAGGCGGTGCCTGAGCCGGCCTCATCGCGGGCAAGCCCGCTCCCACAGTTGAAGGTATTCACAAATCAACATGTGGGAGCTGGCTTGCCCGCGATAGCTATTTCAGCCCTGCCACTTGCCGCCTTCAGCAATCACACTCTCGGGCTTGGTGTCATCGCTCAGCTCTTTACGCACGTACTGGTCATACAACTTGAGCAGGAATTTCTCTTCACCCAACTTCGCCAACTCGGCATTCACCCAGTCGCGCAGTTCAATGTTGCCCTTCTTCACCGCAGGCGCAATCGGCGCTTCTTCACCGAGCTTCTCTTCCAGCACGCGGTAGCCAGGGTTCTGCTTGGCCCAGCTGAACAGCACCAGATTATCCTGGGCGTAGGCATCACCACGGCCTGCCGACAACGCTTGCAGCGACTCGGAGTTTTTCTCGAACTTGAGCAGTTTCCAGTCCGGGTGGTTTTTGGTCAGCCAGATATCGGCAGTGGTGCCGGTAGTCACGATGGTGGTGCGGGTGGCCAGGTCATCCAGGGTTTTCACCGAGCTGCCCTGCGGCACCAGCGCCTGCACCGCGACTTTCAGGTTGGGGTTGGTGAAATCCACCGCTTCCTTGCGCTCGGGCGTCACGGTCATGTTGGCCAGGATCAGGTCAACCTTGTCGCTTTGCAGGAACGGAATGCGGCTGGCCGGTTCAACCGCGACGAACTCGACTTTGTTTTCATCGCCCAGCAAGTCCTTGGCGAATTGGCGGCCAATGTCGGTATCAAAGCCGACGTAGCGACCGGCTTCGTCCACAAAGCCGAACGGCGGTTTGTCGGTGAACACGCCGACGATCAGCTTGTCGCGTGCCTTGATTTTGTCGATGGCGCTCACGGCAGCGGCAGCAGGTTTTGCAGGTTCTTCGGCCTTTTTATCGCAACCGGCGAGCAGTGCGACGGCAAGCAGTGGCAGCAGTAATTTTTTCATGGCAGCTCCAATTCCTTGGTCTTTTTGGGCAGTGTTGAAACAAAGGAGAACTTCTCCAGAAACTGCTGCGCGCGTGCGGTTTGCGGGTTCGTAAAGAATGCCTCGGGGGTGTTTTGTTCGAGGATGCGTCCGGCCTCCATAAACACCACGCGGTCGGCGACGGCGCGGGCGAAGGCCATTTCGTGGGTGACGATCAGCAAGGTCATGCCGTCGCGGGCCAGGCCCTGAATCACCTCCAGCACCTCTTTGACCATTTCCGGGTCGAGGGCGGCAGTGACTTCATCAAACAGCATTACTTGCGGGTTCATGCACAGCGAGCGAACGATGGCGATGCGTTGCTGTTGGCCGCCGGACAGCTGGCGCGGGAAGGCATCGCGCTTGTCGGCCAGGCCCACGCGCTCCAGCAGTTTCTCGGCCTGGGCGCGGGCTTCGCGCGGCTCGCGTTTTTGCACTTTCAGCGGGCCGAGCAGAATGTTGTCGAGCACGCTCATGTGCGGGAACAGGTGGTAGCTCTGGAACACCATGCCGACGTCCTGACGCACCTGGCGCCAGTCGGTGGTGTTATCCAGCAGCTCCTTGCCGGCAAAACGCAGGCTGCCGCTGTGGGCGACTTCCAGCCCGTTGAGGCAACGCAGCAAGGTGCTTTTGCCGCAGCCGCTGGGGCCGAGGATCACCACCACTTCGCCGCGTTGCACACTCAGGTCGATGCCCTTGAGTACCTGCGCCTCGCCGAAGAATTTGTTGAAACCCTGAAACTCGATCAATGCGCTCATGCTTGGGCCCAGCGCCGTTCCAGCACCTTGGAGGCGGCCGACAACGGGTAGCAAATAAAGAAGAAAAACAAGAACAGCGCGCCGTAGATCAATACCGACTCGTAGGTGCGCTCGATGATTTGCTGGCCGACCTTGATCACGTCCACCACGCCGATCAGCACCGCGAGTGAGCTGGTCTTGATGATGCGCGTGTAGACGTTGATGGATGGCGGCGTCATGCGTTTCAGCGCCTGGGGCAGCAGCACGTAGCCGTAGAGTTGCGGCGCCGACAGGCCAATCGACAACCCCGCCTCGCGCTGGCCGCGCGGCAGTGAATGCAATGCGCCGCGCACCACCTCGCCCACTTCACTGGCGCCCCAAAGCGACAGCACCAGCACCGCGCACCAGAAGCTCGGAATGCTCAGGCCAAAGAAAATCGGCAGGCCGAAAAACAGCAGGTATAGCCACACCAGCACCGGGATGGCCCGGAACAGCTCCAGATAAATCCGCAGCACGCCGTTGATCAGCCTGTTGTTCAAAGTCCGCAGTACGCCGTACAACACACCGCCAACGGTGCTGAACGCAATGCTCAAAAACGAAATCGACAAAGTTTGCGCAGCGCCCTTGCCCAGTTGCGGCAACGACACCCACAACAATTCAAGACCCGAACTGGCCATGCTGGAGCCTCCTTTCCAGGCGGCTGAGCAGCAGCGACAGTGGCAAAAACAGCAGCACGCAAATCAGCGTCAGCACGGCGAGCATTTCGTAAGTTTTGTAGTAGAGCGCGATGTAGCTCTTGGTGGTGTAGAGAATCTCGGGCACGGCCACAGCAGAGACCACGGTGGTCTCCTTGAGCAGGAAGATGAAATTGGCGAACAGCGCCGGCAGGCTGAGGATGCCCGCCTGGGGCAGGATCACGTGGCGCAGCAGTTGCCAGTTGGACAGGCCGATAGACTTGCCCGACTCGATTTGCGCCAGCGGCACCGCTTCCACACCGGCGCGCAGCACTTCGGTGAGGTAGGCCCCGCCAAGGAAGGTCATGGTGATAATCGCCGCCCAGAACCCGGAGATATTGAAACCCAGGGCCGGTAAGGCAAAGTAGACGAAAAACAGCTGGATCAGCAGCGGCGTGTTCCGCGCCAGCTCCACATACACCGCTACCAGGCGCGACAGGTAGGGCGTTCGAAACACCAGCAGCGCGGCGTTGATCAGCGCCACCAACAGCGAGGTAGCAATGGCGATCAAGCCCACTTGCAGCGTCACCCCCACGGCCTTCAAAAACGCCGGCAGGGTGCTGAGGATAAACGCGAAATCGAAGGTCATTTGCAGTCCATGGCGCCGCAAGGGTAATGCGGCGAGCGCAGTTCAATCCGACGTGGGTAACGCCGGGTAGCGCGAACTTTAAAGGTATAAAAAGCAAAATTTAAATACCCAAAAAGCATATTGATATCACCCAAAAAGATAACCTCCAGATTCGCGGGTTTGACAGGTGGCGGCTATGGTTGGGGGTTTATGATTCGAGGGAACGAATGATGAACGAAGCGAAACCGATTGATCCGCAAGAGCTGGTGAAGTGGTTGGTGGCGTTGAGCCGGGCTATCAATACGCCACCTTCCAATGTGGGAGCTGGCTTGCCTGCGATTGCGGTCTTTCAGTGACAGATGGGCTGGCTGACAGTCCGCTATCGCAGGCAAGCCAGCTCCCACAGGTTTTCGATTGTGTTCCAAGCGGGCATAAAAAAACGCCGACGCTGTAGTAGCCGTCGGCGTTCAAACCTTGAAGGGGGTTTTGGGTTACATCAGAACGCCGGCACGACTGCGCCGTTGTACTTCTTCTCGATGAAGGCTTTGACTTCCGGGCTGGTCAGCGCCTTGGCCAGTTTCTGGATAGCGTCGCTGTCCTTGTTGTCTGGGCGGGCGACCAGGAAGTTCACGTACGGCGACTTCGAGTCTTCGATGATCAGCGCGTCTTTGGCCGGGTTGAGGCCAGCTTCCAGCGCGTAGTTGGTGTTGATCACGTCCAGGTCAACCTGGTCCAGAACCCGTGGCAGCAGCGCGGATTCCAGCTCTTTGAATTTCAGGTTTTTCGGGTTGCTGGCGATGTCTTTTAGCGTGGACAACGGGTTGGTCGGGTCTTTCAGCGTGATCAGGCCGTTCTTCTGCAGCAGCAACAATGCACGGCCGCCGTTGGAGCCTTCGTTCGGGATCGCCACGGTGGCGCCAGCTTTAAGCTCGGAAATATTTTTGATCTTTTTCGAGTAACCACCGATGGGTTCAACGTGCACACCGATCACGGTGACCAGGTTGGTGCCCTTGCCCTTGTTGAAGTTTTCCAGGTACGGCAGGGTCTGGAAGTAGTTGGCATCCAGGCGCTTCTCGGCAACCTGCGTGTTCGGCTGCACGTAGTCGGTGAACACTTTGATTTCCAGGTCCACGCCTTCTTTGGCCAGGGTCGGTTTGACCAGCTCAAGGATCTCGGCGTGCGGGATCGGCGTGGCGGCCACCACCAGTTTCTCATTGGCCTGGGCGAAGCTTGCAGTCAGGGCAGCTGCCAGCGCGGTAAACAACAGAACCTTTTTCATGCAGTGTCCTTATCGAAATTCCGGGTCGTCTCTGACGGCCGATTTTTTATGGTGTGCCAGCGAAGTGCTATCGCGGCGTGGTAGGGAAGATACCTAGATTTTTTATTCCCGAACAATATCTTTTATTCACGTTGATATTCCATTTTGTTCATGCAGGAATTTGCGCAAGGTTTCCTGCTCAGCCGGGCTGGCACTCTCGAAGATCCGGCGCACCTGCTCAAGCGGCGAGCCCTGCGCCGGCAAATTCAGATGCTCGGGCAAAATCTCATCGCCATTGCTCACCAGCAAAGCAAAGTGAATGACGTTTTCCAACTCCCGGGTATTGCCCGGCCAGCTGTAGTCTTCCAGCACGCGCTGGGCGGCATCGCTGATCAGCGGCACCGGTAAATCCAGGCGCTGGCTGTAGATGCCGAGGAAGTATTCGGCCAGGGACAGGATGTCGCCGATGCGCTCGCGCAGCGCCGGCAGGTCCAGTCGGCCTTCGCTCAGGTAATGGAACAGACGCTCGTTGAATTTGCCCGCCGCCACGGCCTGCGCCAGGTCAATGCTGGTGGCTGCCACGAGGCGCACGTCCACCGGGCTTGGCTGATGGGCGCCAACGCGGGTGACTTCGTGATTCTCAAGCGCGGCGAGCAATTTGACCTGGATCGGCAACGGCAAGTCGCCAATCTCGTCCAGGTACAAGGTGCCGCCATTGGCCGACCCAAACCATCCGGCCCGGCTGCTCGCCGCGCCACTGTGGGCACCGGAGGCGTAGCCGAACAATTCTGCGTCGGCGTAGGTTGGGCTGATGGCGCCGCAATTGACCGACACAAACAAGCCGGTGCGGTCGCTGCCACGGTGAATGTGGCGCGCCAGCAGCTCTTTACCGCTGCCGGTCTCGCCGCGAATCAACACAGGCAAGGCACGCGGCGCAAGGCTTTCCAGCTCTTCGCGCAATTGGCGCGAGCGTGGGTCGACGAACACCAGGGCCTTGGCGCGGATGCTCAGCGGGCTTTTGTCGGCGTCGGGAAAGGTCAGCAGCGGCTGGCCGTAGGTTTCATGCAGGCTCATGTCAGGCTCCCGCCCCCAATCCACTCAAGGGACGGGGCGTTGAAAAAATATCAGGCACTACGCCGGGCGTGGTGCTCAAGGCGGTGTTGCAGGCGATAGAGGTAGGCAAAACCCTGCTCCCAGCGCTGGTGGCCGGACTTCACATTGATATGGCCTGCACCCGACAAAATGCCCGCTTCGGCGCCCCAGTTGCGCGCCAGCTCCAGCGCCCGAGGGGCACTGACGGCGCTGTCGTTGTCGGAACTGACCACCTGGCTTGGAAACGGCAGCAGGTCGGTCGGAATAGGCGCGAAATTACGCAAGGCAGGTGAGCACGCAGGGCGTTCGACATCGGCCGGGGCCACCAGCAACGCACCGCGTACCTGACGCAAAAAGTGCAGCGGCGCCGTCGCGGCCCAATGGGCGACGGTGATGCAGCCCAGGCTGTGGGCGATGAGAATGACCGGCGTACTGTCGGCCGCAATGGCCTCGGCCAGCGCCGCCACCCAGTCTTCGCGACGCGGGGTGAGCCAGTCGGCCTGCTCCACGCGCGCACTGTTGGGCAGGCTGTTCTGCCAGTGGCTTTGCCAATGATCTTCTGGCGATCCTTGCCAGCCCGGCACGATCAGATAACGAATCGACTCGCTGTGCATGGGTGTGCCCTCCTGCAGCGTTTAACGTTGCTGACCAGTATAGGGAGGGGTTGTATATTCGTTAAGGAATAAGAAGCTATTTATTAATAACCAAAAACTCAAGCCCGGTAAAGATCAAAAGGTGGGAGCTGGCTTGCCTGCGATGGCGCCAGAGCAGTCAACGCCCACGATCACGCCGCAGCAATTTCTTCACCCGCGCCACCAATGCCTTGGCCTCAAACGGCTTGAGCAAATAGTCATCTTCATGCAGCTCCAGCCCGCGCAACCGGTCTTCAATCCCGCCCGGCGTGGTCAGGAACAGCATCGGCGTCTTGCCTTTCAGCCGGATTGCTTGCTGCAACTTCCAGGCATTCAGGCCCGGCAGCATCACATCGAGAATCACCAGGTCGTACTCGGTGCTCTCCACAAAACGCAGCGCCGCCATGCCATTGGCCGCGACTTCCACGGTGTAGCTGGCCTCGTTCAAGCCACGGGCCATCCGCTGTGCCTCGTCGGATTCATGTTCCACTAACAGGACGCGCATAACACACCTCGATTAATCAGACGCGCAGGCTACCACCCTCAGGTGTGCGTCGCCTCACGCAGACGCTGAACGTCGAGAATCTCGATCTCGCCATAGCCCAGGCGCACGACGCCTTGGGCTTGCAGGTCTTTGAGCAGCGCGTTGGTGGTCTGGCGCGACAGGCTCAGCATCGCCGCCAGGTCTTCCTGGGGCAGTTGCAGGATGCTTTTTGCGTGTTCGGTGTCGCCGTAACCTTCCACCATCATCAACAAACGATGGGCCAACCGAACCGAGGCGGGCATCAGGCTCAGTTGTTCGAGGTTGATAAAGCTCAAGCGCAGCTTGTGGCTCATCAACAAAGCCAGGTCGCGCCAGTATTGCGGGGTTTGATCGAGGATGTTCAGCAGCGCCTGCTGCGGCACCTGCAACACCGTGCACGGCCCCACGGCGCAGGCGTCGTGGGTGCGTGGCAGGCCATCGAACAGGCAGATTTCGCCGAACCAATACGGCAATTCCACCAGGCTCAGCACGGCTTCCTTGCCGTGCTCATTCACCGCGCTGATGCGCAGCGTGCCGTCGAGCACCGCATACAGGCCGCACGGCGGGTCGCCGCGCCTGAACAGGTACTGCCCCGCCGTCAGCTGCCGCGGCCGGGCGTGGGCCAGCAAGCTATGCTGAAACGGACCTGGCAAATGGCTGAACCAGTGACCGGTGGCGAGCCGCGATCGCCATTGCTCTGCATCCATGAGAACTCCGAAGATTGTCGCCCAGCTGACAGTCAGGCGCAGGCTGACAGGGCATGATCTCCCATCCTACAGGAGGAACAACAATGAAAAGCCTCGTCGATCACCTCAGCCAATACGCTGCCTACCACCGCGACCCGCGCAACATCGCCAGCCATTTTATCGGGATCCCCTTGATCGTGGTTGCCGTGGCCGTACTGCTCTCGCGCCCTGAATGGGCGGTGGGCGGCCTGTGGATTTCACCGGCGGTGATTGTCGCGCTGTTTGCCGTGTGGTTTTACCTGCGCCTGGAACGGGCGTTGGGCGTGCTGATGACGGTGCTGATGGGTTTGTCGGTGTGGGCGGGGCACGTGCTGGCGGCGCAGAGCACTATGGTGTGGCTCAGCGGCGGCATTGGAATGTTTGTGGTGGGCTGGGTGATTCAGTTTGTCGGGCATTACTACGAAGGTAAAAAGCCGGCGTTCGTGGATGACGTGTCGGGGCTGATCGTGGGGCCGTTGTTTGTAGTGGCCGAGTTGGCGTTTCTGGTGGGGTTGCGGGGTGACCTCAAGCAGCAGATCGAGGAACGGTCTGGGCCTGTAATGCGCCGTGATCTGCAGCCGAGAAAGGTCTGAATGTGGGAGCGGGCTTGCCTGCGATAGCCTCACTGCGGTGTGACTGACATACCGAGGTGTTTGCATCGCAGGCAAGCCAGCTCCCACACAAGCCTGGCTCTCACAGGGTATTGCGGTGGGTTTAGGCTTTTTGCCAGACCTTGGGTTTGAAAAACAGGGTCTCGCCACGGGCCAGGCCGGTCAGGCTGTCGTGGTCTTTTACCACTTCAGCTTCGATCAGCTCGCTTTGGCCTTCCACTTTCAGGGTCACGCGGGTAGTAGCGCCCAGCGGGCGAATATCGCGCACTTCTGCCGCGTGGTGGTCTTCCAGTTCATGGCGCGACAACGACACTTCATGAGGCCGGAACAGCAGGTGCTTGTCCTCCCCCAAGTGCAGGCGGTTTGAATCACCAAGGAAGTGGTAAACAAAATCGCTCGCCGGGTTTTCGTAGACGTCGCCCGGTGAACCGATCTGCTCGATCACGCCCTTGTTCATCACCACGATCCGGTCGGCGACTTCCATGGCTTCTTCCTGGTCGTGGGTCACGAACACCGAGGTCAGGTTGATGTCTTCGTGCAGGCGCGCCAGCCAGCGGCGCAGTTCTTTACGCACCTTGGCGTCGAGGGCGCCGAACGGCTCATCGAGCAACAGCACTTTGGGCTCGACCGCCAATGCGCGGGCCAGGGCAATGCGTTGGCGCTGGCCACCGGAGAGTTGTTCCGGGTAGCGATCCGATAGCCAATCGAGTTGCACCATGTTCAGCAGTTCGTGAACCTTGCCCGCGATCTGGGTTTCAGTCGGGCGCTGGTTTTTCGGCTTCATGCGCAGGCCAAAAGCGACGTTATCGAACACCGTCATGTGGCGAAACAGAGCGTAGTGCTGGAACACAAAACCGACGTTGCGATCCCGTACATCGTGCCCGGAGACGTCTTCACCGTGGAACACGATGCTGCCGTCATCCGGGGTTTCCAGGCCGGCAATAATGCGCAGCAAGGTGGTCTTGCCGCAGCCGGACGGGCCGAGCAACGCCACCAGCTCGCCACTCTGGATGTCCAGATTGATGCTGTTCAGGGCCTTGAAGGCGTTGAAATTCTTGCTGACATTACGGACTTCAATCGACATGACTTATTCCTCACCGGCACTTTTGCGCAGGCGGTTGATACGGTTCTCGCTCCACTGCTTGAGCAGCAGGATGAAGAGCGCCAGGATCAGCAACAGGCTCGCCACCGCAAACGCGGCAACGTGGTTGTATTCGTTGTAGAGAATCTCGACGTGCAGCGGCAGCGTGTTGGTGACGCCGCGAATGTGGCCAGACACCACCGACACCGCACCGAACTCACCCATGGCCCGCGCAGTACACAGCACCACGCCGTAGATCAGGCCCCATTTGATATTCGGCACGGTCACGTACCAGAACATCTGCCAGCCATTGGCGCCGAGCAGGCGCGCGGCCTCCTCTTCCTGGGTGCCCTGCTCCTGCATCAGCGGGATCAGTTCACGGGCGACAAAGGGCACCGTCACGAAGATGGTCGCCAGCACGATGCCGGGCAAGGCAAACACGATCTGGATGTCATGTTCCTGCAACCACGGGCCGAAGAAGCCCTGGGCGCCGAACATCAGCACATAGACCAAACCTGCGATCACCGGCGATACCGAGAATGGCAGGTCGATCAGCGTGACCAAAATGCTTTTGCCACGGAACGAGTACTTGCTCACGCACCAGGCGGCGCTGACGCCGAACACCACGTTGAGCGGCACCGAAATCGCCACGGCGATCACCGTGAGTTTCAGCGCCGACAGCGCGTCCGGCTCGAGGATCGCGGTGAAGAATGCGCCGAGGCCGTTCTTCAAGCCCTGAGACACCACGATAAACAGCGGCAGCAACAGGAACAGCGCGAACACCAGCCAGCCAAGGCCGATCAGGATGCGTCGCGACACTGCGCTGCCACGACGGGCAGCGTTGGCCGAGGACGCGGCGGAAATAGACGATTGGGACATGTTCCGCGCCTCCTTATGGACGTTCGATGCGCCGCTGCAACAAGTTGATCAGCAGCAGCAAAACAAAGGAAACCACCAGCATCAGCACGCCGATGGACGTGGCGCCGCGGTAGTCGTATTGGTCGAGCTTGACCATGATCAGCAGCGGCAGGATCTCGGTTTTCATCGGCATGTTGCCGGCGATGAAAATCACCGAGCCGTACTCACCGACGCCACGGGCAAACGCCAGGGCGAAACCGGTCAACCAGGCGGGCAGCAATGCGGGCACGAGGATGTAGCGGAACACCTGCAACGGCTTGGCGCCCAGGCATGCGGCGGCTTCTTCAACTTCCCGAGGGATGTCGGCCAGCACCGGCTGCACCGTGCGCACCACGAATGGCAGCGTGACGAAGGTCAGCGCCAGAGTGATGCCCAACGGGGTGTAGGCGATTTTGAAGCCCAGGTCTGCGGCGAACTGGCCGACCAGCCCGTTAGGCGTGTACAGCGCGGTCAGCGCGATACCGGCAACGGCGGTGGGCAGGGCAAACGGCAGGTCGATCATCGCGTCGATGATCTTGCGGCCGGGGAAGGTGTAGCGCACCAGCACCCAGGCCAACAGCGTACCGATCACGCCGTTGATCAAGGCGGCGTACAGCGCGGTGCTGAAGCTCAGTTTCAACGCCGCCAGCACACGCGGTGCGGAGATGATGGCCCAGAACTGATCCCAGGTGAGTTGAGCGGCGTGTACAAACATCGCCGCCAGCGGGATGAGTACGATCAGGCTGAGGTACACCACGGTGTAGCCCAGCGTCAGCCCGAAGCCGGGTATGACGGGGGAGATACGACGCGACATAAGAGTCCTTGGTTAAAGGGTAGAAACCACTGTAGAAGCGCGCTTTCTGTGGGACCTGGCTTTTCTGTGGGAGCTGGCTTGCCTGCGATGCAGACACCTCGGTGTGTCAGTCATACCGAGGTGATGCTATCGCAGGCAAGCCAGCTCCCACACATGCCCGGCGCCTGCAGAAAATCAGGCTCCTACAGGTACTTTGGCTTACTGCGCGGTGTAAATCTGGTCGAACACGCCGCCGTCGTTAAAGAATTTCGGTTGGGCAGTTTTCCAGCCGCCGAAGTCTTTGTCGATAGTCACCAGGTCCAGTTTCGGGAACTGTTGGGCGTATTTGGCGGCGACCGCTGCATCGCGTGGGCGGTAGAAGTTTTTCGCCGCAATCTCCTGGCCAGCCGGGCTGTACAGGTGTTTCAGGTATTCGGTGGCGATTTCGGTGTTGCCCTTTTTCTCGGCGTTTTTGTCGACCACGGCCACCGGCGGCTCCGCGAGGATCGACAGGGAAGGCACGACGATGTCGAACTTGTCGGCACCGCCGTCTTCTTTCACGGCCAGGAAGGCTTCGTTTTCCCAGGCCAGCAACACGTCACCCTGACCGTTGTTGACGAAGGTAATGGTCGAACCACGCGCGCCGGTGTCGAGGATCGGCACGTGCTTGAACAACTCTTTTACGTATTCCTGAGCCTTGGCTTCGCTGCCACCGGCTTTGAGGCCGTAGGCCCAGGCGGCGAGGAAATTCCAGCGCGCACCGCCGGAGGTTTTCGGGTTCGGGGTGATCACGGACACGTCTTTCTTGATCAGGTCGCCCCAATCCTTGATGCCTTTGGGGTTGCCCTTGCGCACCAGGAACACGATGGTCGAGGTGTATGGAGTGCTGGCATCCGGCAGGCGGGCTTGCCAGTTTTCCGGCAGGGTCTTGCCCAATTTGGCAATTTCGTCGATGTCGCCGGCCAGGGCCAGGGTCACCACGTCGGCGCGCAGGCCGTCGATGACCGCACGACCTTGCTTGCCCGAACCACCGTGGGATTGCTGGATCTTGACGTTGTCGCCCGGGTGGGACTGTTTCCAGAAGCTGGTGAACTCAGCGTTGTAGTCCTGGTACAGCTCACGGGTAGGGTCGTACGAGACGTTGAGCAACTCGTAGTCCTTGGCAACGGCGGAACCGGCAAACACGGCACTGGCCAGTGCGGCCAGGGCGTAACGGCGAATCGACGACATAGAAGGCTCCTGAGAATTCTGGGGTGTTGGCTTTTTCTTATAGTTGCGGGTCCAGCATGCGAATCGCCGGTGGTGCTTAAGCCGGTTTGTTGCCGGGGTTCTGCAAACGAAATTTTTCTTTGCGTTCGATCTGTACCACTTGGGCGTTGTGCACAGTAATTTCCACCGCGCCAAACCGCAGATCGCGCAGGGCGCTCTGGATCTCACGCAAAATGGCTGCTTCGTCCTGGCCGTCGACGCTCCGTAGAGATGCGCTCATGGTCTCGCTCCTGAAATGAATAGTGCCTCGCAGTGGCGGCACTGCTTGCGGCGTGAGGGCGATAGTAGATAAGCGCGGATATTCTTAAAAATACTATTTAAGAATGTTTATATAACCAGAAAGAATTTTCTGGCAGGGCGTGGGGTTGCGAGCGGGATGTTGTGTGCTAACACCGAAATAAAGCCTTGAGAACATCCAAATGTGGGAGCTGGCTTGCCTGCGATAGCAGTGTGTCAGCTAGTACATCCATCACTGAGCTACCGCTATCGCAGGCAAGCCAGCTCCCACATTTTGAGTGCATTTCAATTCTGGATTAGAGGGGCTCGTTCCCAGTCGATCTCCGTGGCCGGCACCGGCCTGCCAAACCAATACCCCTGCCCCATGTCGCATTCCTGATCAGACAAGAACTGCGCCTGCTCCACTTGCTCGATCCCCTCGGCGTGTACCTGCATGCCCATGCTTTTCGCCAGGGCGATGACCACGCGCACAATCGCCGCGTCATCTTCATCCCACGGCAGCCCGGCGACAAAACCCTGATCGATCTTGAGCTTCTGCACCGGCAAACGCTTGAGGCGCAGCAGCGAGGAATAGCCGGTGCCAAAGTCGTCGATGGCCAGGCGCAAGCCCAGCTCACGCAAACGATACAGTTGCTCCAGGGCGACTTCCGGGTCCTCCATCACTGCGCTTTCGGTGACTTCCAGCTCAAGGAATGCCGGGTCAAGGCCGCTGGCGTGCAACACTTGGGCGACTTGCTCATACAGCTCGCGACGAGCAAACAGGCGGCTGGACACATTCACCGCAATAAAACTTAGCGGCGCGCCGTCGGCCAGCCATTGGCACATCTGGCGACAGGCCTGGTCCATCACCCAGGCGTCGATGTCGGCGATCAGCCCGGTGCGTTCGGCGATGGGAATAAATTCCCCCGGTGGCACCAGCCCGCGCTCCGGGTGCTGCCAGCGCACCAGCGCTTCGACGCCGATCAGCCGGCTGCCTTTGAGGTCGTGCACCGGCTGGTAGTAAACGCGCAGCTCTCTCTGGTCGAGGGCGCGGCGCAATTCACCGGCGATTTCCACACGGTGCTGGGCGTGGGCGGTCAGCTCTTCGGTGTACAGCGCGTAGCCTTCGCGGCCAACACTCTTGGCCTTGAACAACGCTGAGTCGGCGTTACGCAGCAGCTGTTCGGCGCTCAGTGCATCACTGGGAAACAGGCTGATGCCGATGCTGGCGCTGATAAACAGTTGGTGGCCTTCAAAGATAAACGGCAATTTCATTGCCTCGAGTACACGTTGCGCCAGGGCGGCGGCCTGCACCACCTGTGGACAACTTTCTGCCAGCACCGCGAATTCGTCACCGCCCAGGCGCGCCAGGGTGACGCCGGGGCCAAACAGGCCTTTCAAACGCTCGCCCACCACCTTGAGCAACTGGTCGCCAACGTTGTGGCCCAGGCTGTCGTTGATGATTTTGAAGTGGTCCAGGTCGAGTAACAGCAAGGCACAGCCGCGCTTGTGCACTTGCGCCGAGGCCAGCGCCTGCTTGGCGCGGTCGGTGAACAACAGGCGATTGGGCAGGTCGGTCAGCGGGTCGTGATGGGCGAGGTGCGCCAGTTCGTGCTCGGAATCCTTGATGGCGCTGATGTCAGAGAACACGGCGACGTAATGGCTGATGGTGCCCGCCTCGTCGTGGATCACGCGCAGGGTTTGCCACTGTGGATAAATTTCGCCGCTTTTACGCCGGTTCCAGATTTCGCCGCTCCATTCGCCGGTTTTATCCAGCGTCTGGAACATCTGTTGATAGAAACTCGACGAATGGCGCCCTGATTTGAACAGGCTGGGGCGCTCGCCCATGACGTCTTCGCAGCTGTAGCCCGTGATGGCCATGAACGCACGGTTAACGTGCACGATCAGCCCCTGGGCGTCGGTGACGAGCACGCCTTCGCGGGTGCTGTCGAACACGGCGGCCGCCTGCTGCAGGCGCTCGCGGTTTTCTTTCAGAGGTTGTTGCAATGGGTGAGCACGGGCAAAACGGGCGCAGATCAGGTAAATCGCCAACGCGCTCAAGGTGACCCACACATAGCCGCGCACCTGCAGCCAGCGGCTCAACTCCTTCGGGTCATCAAGAAAGTTGATTAATAAATGGTGGCTGAGTTGAAGCCACACAATGGACACCAGCAGGTAGACCAGCCCTGCACGCAGGGCACCTCGGTACGAAAACAGCATATGGTCAGTAATCCTTACCCAAAAAACAAAATCGCCCTACAAAGGCTGCGGATTATAGAATAAGAAACATCCAGTCACTCCTATCTGAAAGAGCGGCTGGTTTTCTCTGTTGGCTTAGTGATAATGCGTGAGCTGTCTTTTTCTTTATCTGAGGGCCATACAGCCTATGTGGTACAACGGTTTTCTTGACCTGTCAGCCTGGCAACTGGTTGCAGTCACGCTGTTGATGACCCACGTGACCATTGTTGGGGTCACCGTCTATCTGCACCGTTATTCAGCCCATCGCTCCCTGGAGCTCAATGCCGGCCTGAAACACTTCTTCCGCTTCTGGCTGTGGCTGACCACGGCGCAGAACACCCGCGAGTGGACTGCCATCCACCGCAAGCATCACGCCAAGTGCGAAACCGTCGATGACCCGCACAGCCCGGTCGTCAAAGGCCTTTCCACCGTGCTGCGCAAAGGCGCCGAGCTGTACCGCGCCGAAGCCGAAAACCCCGAGACCCTGCGCATCTACGGCAAAAACTGCCCGGACGACTGGATCGAACGCAACATCTACACGCCCTACCCGTTGCTGGGCGTGGCGATCATGGGCGTCATCGACCTGATGCTGTTCGGCACCATCGGCATCACCATCTGGGCGATCCAGATGATGTGGATTCCGTTCTGGGCCGCGGGCGTGATCAACGGCCTGGGCCACGCGGTCGGCTATCGCAACTTCGAATGCCGTGACGCGGCGACCAACCTGGTGCCGTGGGGCATCATTGTTGGCGGCGAAGAGCTGCACAACAACCACCACACCTACCCCAACTCCGCCAAATTGTCGGTGAAGAAATGGGAATTCGACCTCGGGTGGGCATGGATCAAAGTGTTCAGCTTCTTGCGCCTGGCCAAGGTGCAGCGCGTCGCTCCCATCGCGCATCGCGTTGAAGGCAAGGGCCATCTGGACATGGACACTGCGATGGCGATCCTCAACAACCGCTTCCAGATCATGGCCCAGTACCGCAAGTTGGTCATCGGCCCACTGGTCAAGCAAGAGCTGGAAAAGGTCGATCATTCGGTGCGCCACCAGTTCCACCGCGCCAAGCGCCTGCTGTCGCGTGAAACCAGCCTGCTGGATGACCGCCACCACGTGCGCATCCAGAGCATGCTGGAGCACAGCCACGCTCTGAAGGTGATTTACGAGAAGCGCCTGGCCTTGCAACAAATCTGGCTCAAGACCAGCTCCAATGGTCACGACATGCTGGCTGCGATCAAGGAGTGGGTACACGAGGCAGAGGCCAGCGGCATTCAGTCACTGCGCGATTTTGCCCATCAATTGAAGACCTATTCGCTGCGTCCTGCGACGGTTTGAGCGGCTGATTACAGCCCTCATGTGGTGAGCGGGCTTGGCCCGCGTAGGGCTGCGGAGCAGCCCCAATACCTGCGCCCCAGAGCTGTCTGACCACCCAGGGTGAGACGTTTGGGGCGGCTTCGCAGCCCAACGCGGGGCAAGCCCGCTCACCACAGTATTTGGCGCGCCACTGGTTTCTGACGTCATTTCTTAGTCAGCCCAATCACGGAACTTCACCGCAATTCCCCTCTCTCAATGAACACTTCGCCATCATGGTGGCCCTTGTAGTGACCGCTGTTCCATCCTGCGGCGCGCCCAGAGAGAGTTGTGCCGATGGTTCACGAAAAGCCCTGCTTATCCGACGTTCCCACTGCCGAGCATCCCCGCCCGGCAGCGGCGGCGACCCTGCTGGCGCTGATGCACGCCCAGGGTGAAGTCGAGCGGCTGAGTGAGCGCGAGCAACTGCTGAGTTCGTTGCTGATCAGCGTGAATGCCGTGATGTGGGCCATCGATTGGGAAACGCGTCGCGTGCTGTACGTCAGCCCTGCCTATGAACGTGTGTTTGGCCGTTCGGCGGGTTTATTGCTGGCCGACCACCGTGAATGGCGCAACAGCATTCACCCCGAAGACCTCGACTACGCCGAGCACAGCCTGGCCCGCGTGCTGGAAAAAGGCGCCGTGGAAGACCGTGAATACCGCATTATCACCGCCGATGGGCAGATACGCTGGCTGAGCGACAAGTGCTACATCAGCCAGCAAGTTGAACCCGGTGAGCCGGTGATCGTGGTCGGCATGGCCGAAGACATCACCGACAAGAAGCAGATGGAGCTTGAACTGCATCGATTGGCGACCACCGACGTGCTGACCCAAAGCAGCAACCGCCGACACTTTTTCGAATGCGCCAACCAGGCGTTCGACAGCGCATGCGTGCAAGGCGGGCCGCTGGCGTTCCTGTTGCTGGACATCGATGACTTCAAGGAAGTCAACGACACCTACGGCCACCTGGAGGGCGATCAGGTGTTACGGCGTATCGCCGAGAGCGGCCGCAGCGTACTGCGCCGTGGCGACCTGTTCGGGCGCATTGGCGGCGAAGAGTTCGCCGCCGTACTGCCCGGTTGCGCGCCGGAGATGGCATTGCAAGTGGCCGAACGCCTCGGCAAGGAAATCCAGGCGCTGAATTTCAGCTACGAAGGCCGGGAGTTCACCGTGACCGTCAGCCAGGGTCTGGCCAGCCTGCGCGAAGAAGACTCGACCCTGGACAGCCTCTTCGCACGGGCCGATGCGGCCATGTATGAGGCCAAACGCCTGGGCAAGAACCGCGTGATAGCAGCCTGAAGCCAACCCCCTTTTAAGCACCAGCCCTTTCAAGGTCTTTGGAAACCGGCCATTCCTGGCCGATACCCGCCCGATGAGGCCAAACACTATCCCTGTGGCGAGCGGGCTTGTCCCGCGTTGGGTTGCGAAGCGACCCTAAAAGGAGGAATGCGGTGAGCCAGGCACTCTTCGGCTGCTGTTTTTGGGGCTGCTTCGCAACCCAACGCGGGACGAGCCCGCTCGCCACAGAGTACTTATCGCCTGTTCTGCCTAAAGACCTTGAGAGGGCGAACTTTAAGCACTCAAAGCCAGCTCCCACATTCAATTCTCGTTGCACACCAGGAGACTGAATGTGTTGCATCGGGCACAAAAAAACCCGCCGAAGCGGGTTTTTTTCTCTCGATAGGTTCAGCGCCGCTTACAGCTCGGAGAAGCACTCTTCGATGATCGCCAAGCCTTTGTCCAACTGCTCGTCCGGCGAGGTCAGCGGGACCAGTACGCGCAACACGTTGCCGTAGGTGCCGCAGCTCAAGAGGATCAGGCCCTTGTCACGCGCCTTGGCCACCACGGAAGCGACGGCAGCAGCGTTAGGCTTGTGCTTGTCGCCACCTTCGAACAGCTCGACCGCGATCATCGCGCCCAGGGCACGCACTTCGCCGATCACCGGGTACTTGGCCTGGATAGCCTTGAGGCCGGTCACCAGACGCTCGCCAACCGCTTTGCAGCGATCCAGCAGGTGCTCTTCTTCAAACACTTCCATCACGGCCAACGCCGCGGCGCAGGCGATCGGGCTACCGGCGTAAGTGCCGCCTAGGCCGCCTGGGGCGATGGCGTCCATGTATTCGGCCTTGCCGCACACACCGGCCAGCGGGAAGCCGCCTGCGATGGATTTGGCGAAGGTGGTCAGGTCGGCGGCAACGCCCATCTGTTCCATGGCGAAGAAGGTACCGGTACGGCCGGCGCCGGTTTGCACTTCGTCGGCGATCAGCAGGATGCCGTGCTTGTCGCACAGTTCGCGCAGGCGCTTCATGAAGGATTTAGGCGCGACGTAGAAACCGCCCTCGCCCTGCACCGGCTCGATGATGATGGCAGCGATGTCACGCGGCTCGGCATCATTCTTGAAAATGCGTTCGATGCTGGCGATGGAATCGTCATCGCTCACACCGTGCAGTTCGTTCGGGAACAATGCACGGAACACGCCGCCTGGCATCAGGCCCATGCCGGCCGAATAAGGCACGACTTTACCGGTCAGGCCCAGGGTCATCATGGTGCGGCCGTGGTAGGCGCCGGTGAACGCGATCACGCCAGCACGGCCAGTGGCGGCGCGGGCGATTTTCACGGCGTTTTCGACAGCTTCGGAACCGGTGGTGACCAGCAGGGTTTTCTTGGCGAAATCACCCGGGACCTTGGCGTTAACTTTTTCGCACAGTTCCACGTAAGGCTCGTACGCCAGCACCTGGAAGCAAGTGTGGGTCAACTTGTTCAGCTGCTCGGTCACGGCCGCGATGATCTTCGGGTGCACGTGGCCGGTGTTCAGCACGGCGATACCGCCGGCGAAGTCGATGAACTCGCGACCTTCAACGTCGGTCACGGTGGCGTTCTTCGCGGATTCGGCGAAGATTGGGTGAATCTGGCCAACACCGCGCGGTACAGCGGCTTCGCGGCGTTTCATCAGGGAAGCGTTGGTTTTGCTCATAAAGTCCTCATTCGCCACTCATCGGGTGGCGGGGTCCAAGGAATACGTGGCGGGGAGGAAACTGCGGCAGCATGCGATGATCGACTGCCACAGCTTTCCCGGCCACTACGAATAACGTCTTGAAACACGCAAAGGGTCAGCGCTCTCGTGCCCTCTGCGTCTGCTGCAATCTCTTCCCGGACTTACCCCTTACAGAGCTTAGATGCCCAGGCAGAGGTATTTGATTTCCAGGTAATCCTCGATCCCGTACTTGGAGCCTTCACGGCCCAGGCCCGAGGCCTTGATGCCGCCGAACGGCGCCACTTCGTTGGAGATCAACCCGGTGTTCACGCCAACCATGCCGTATTCCAGCGCTTCAGCCACACGGAACACACGGCCCAGGTC
Organism: Pseudomonas sp. PWP3-1b2; assembly: GCF_049896045.1. Lineage (NCBI taxonomy): Bacteria > Pseudomonadati > Pseudomonadota > Gammaproteobacteria > Pseudomonadales > Pseudomonadaceae > Pseudomonas > Pseudomonas sp. PWP3-1b2. Next base: position 71,745 of record NZ_JAFCTN010000006.1, on the reverse strand, counting down.
GCGGGCGTAGAAGTAGGAAGCCAGGCCGAACTCGGTGTCGTTGGACATCGCGATCACTTCGGCTTCGTCTTTGAAGCGGAACAACGGCGCCAACGGGCCGAAGGTTTCTTCCTTGGCGACTGCAGCGTCTTTCGGCACGTCGACCAGGATGGTCGGCTCGAAGAAGTTACCGTCAATGACCTTGCCGCCGGCCAACAGCTTGGCGCCTTTGCTCAAGGCATCAGCAATGTGCTCCTGAACCTTGGCCACGGCTTTTTCGTCGATCAGCGGGCCGGTGGTGGTGCCGTCCTCCAGACCGTTGCCGATCTTGAGTTTGGCCACGGCCACCTTAAGTTTTTCGGCAAACGCGTCGTACACCGAATCCTGAATGTACAGACGGTTGGCGCAAACGCAGGTCTGGCCGTTGTTGCGGTACTTGGAAATGATGGCGCCTTCGACGGCCTTATCCAGGTCGGCGTCGTCAAACACGATAAACGGCGCGTTGCCGCCCAGCTCCAGGGAGACTTTCTTGATGTCCTTGGCGCATTCGGCCATCAACTGGCGACCGATTTCGGTCGAACCGGTGAAGGACAATTTGCGCACGATCGGGTTGCCTGTCAGCTCGCTGCCGATGTCGCCGGCACTGCCGGACACCACGCTGAACACACCGTTTGGAATACCGGCACGCTGCGCCAGCTCAGCCAGGGCGAAAGCGGAAAACGGCGTTTGCGACGCAGGCTTCAAGACCATGGTGCAACCGGCGGCCAACGCAGGGCCGGCTTTACGGGTGATCATCGCGGCTGGGAAGTTCCACGGGGTGATCGCTGCGGTCACGCCAATCGGTTGCTTGATCACGATCAGGCGCTTGTCCGGCTGGTGGCCAGGAATCACATCACCGTAAACACGCTTGGCTTCTTCGGCGAACCACTCGATAAACGAAGCCGCGTAGACGATTTCGCCCTTGGCTTCAGCCAGAGGCTTGCCTTGCTCCAGGGTCATCAGGCGGGCCAGGTCATCCTGGTTCTCGATGATCAGTTCGAACCAGCGACGCAGCTTGTTCGCGCGGTCCTTGGCGGTCAGTGCACGCCAGGCCGGCAGGGCTTTGTCGGCGGCTTCAATGGCGCGGCGAGTTTCAGCGGCGCCCATCTTCGGCACGGTGCCGAGAATTTCGCCCGTGGCAGGGTTGTTGACCTTGATGGTTTGACCGTTGTCCGCATCCACCCAAGCGCCATCGATAAAGGCTTGCTGGCGGAACAACTGGGCATCTTTAAGCTGCATGTCGGCTTTCCTTAACAGCACCGCGCGCACGCGGAGCGAATTAGAGTTGTTGAAAGGCGCCTTGTGGGCTGCCGTCAGGGAAATCAGCCTC
>NZ_JAFCTN010000006.1:0-70300 GCF_049896045.1 Pseudomonas sp. PWP3-1b2 | reverse complement strand
CCCAGCATGGACGCCCAAGGTCGACATGGGTATGATGTCGCCCGCACAAGCATCCGTAGCTCAGCTGGATAGAGTACTGCCCTCCGAAGGCAGGGGTCGTGGGTTCGAATCCCGCCGGGTGCACCACATACTAGTTTCTGGCTGTCTCATACAGTTTACGAAACACTCCGAGAAGCCCGCCCTGTGCGGGCTTTCTTGTTTCTGGCTATCCGTGCCTGTCTACACATATAACTTCCCGCTATGTATGCCGTGAGGTTCGTACAACTGGAGGCATACAGAAAGTGGGCGCACTACAGTCAAACGCCGCCCCTCGACAGCGCCCAACGAGTACGTTTGGTGACGCCCAGGGGCTGGCAAGAAAACGCCTGCCTTTTGGCCGAACAACACATCGGCACGTACGCCGGACACCTGCTTTTTTATGAGGTTGATGCCCAGTCGCCACTGATCAGTGCGGCAGGGTTTCTGGGGCAATGGCAATAGCAAGTCGACGCACAGCCGCTTGGCGTTTAGGGCCTCTGCTGGACTTGCTTGGGCAAGAGTCGGGCGGCTTCCACATCTACAATGACAGCTCCGGCGGCAAGACCACTCACCTGCAAGTCGCCGCCTCGGTTCATGGCGGACTGCGACTCAGACGGGCTCCTGGTGCTGGATGAAATCGGGATGTGTGACCCACCACGTTGGGCATGGCAGTTGATCCGTCCGACCCAAATATTTTTGAAGTGCTGACTTTATTGGGTCGTAAGGTGAATGGGGTCATTCAAGACACTGTAACGGCGGAGTAACGCTTTCCTAGCCAGTTTCACCGTTGTCCTGAGCTGGCCCGCCATTCGCCGAGTACCGCTAACGATGAGAGTGTGACAGCTGTTGGCCGTTTTCTGTCCGTCGCGAGAGGCAGAAAACGGCCATAAGCAGCCGATAGGATTAGACTACACCGAAGTACTGTCAGAGATTATTTGTATGCTGATTGAGTGCCAAAGGTGCAGCCAAGGTTACGTTCGAGCAATGCGGGTGCGCTCCACAAATATTTCGCTGTGGGTGTGCGAAGAGTGTGAAGCAACGTGGACGAGCCAGGATGAGGTGAGTGCCAGTAATTTTGAAGACTACGGTACGTTAATGGCCGGCATTGGGCGCAATTGTTTATGGTCAGAATTGGAGCCACAGTGAAAAATTCGTTACTGCTTACTTTCTGTCAAATGTCCGCTTTGGCTCGTCTTCTGCCCGTCGCGAGATGGAAGAAGACGACCCAATACAGCCGGTCGACACTGGCAGAAGTGGGGCAAAAGCGGAATTTATCTGCTATGACACCAATGACTAGTTGGCCTGCGAGGTAGGCTGTAAAAATATGATCACTACAGTGAACCAAGATGATTGCTTAAGCTATTTCGTCGTAGTGCATGGCATTAACATTGAGACCTACGAACGACTGGCCGTTCACTTCGAATGTCGTCGTGGCGGCATGCGGGTGACGGACGGAAGCCGGTATATCTCTATCCCAGTCACGATGGCTGCCTTAGGGGGCACCCTTGCTTGGGTCAAAACCGAACTCGGGGGGCGCTACTGAGCTGTATTTAATGGTGTGCGTCGCAACCAAATTGTCTTGGAGCGAGGTTGTCATCAACTCTGAGATAGCTTTGCTCGCTGGTCAAGCTGGTGCGGCGATTAAGGTTGCTTTTAAGCGAGCGTGATTTCATCTCTGCAGTATCCACATTGGGTCGACTTCTGCCAATCAGGGCCACCCAGTGTGCTGGTCAAATCCGGTGCGAACGACTTGCCAAGTCGAATGCAAATGAGTGGGCAAGTGCAATGCAGATGGGTGGTCAGGTTGAGTGCAATTACCCACCCTAGAGGCTAACCATGTGGTGTAGGGCCAATTTGGAAAGGCAGCATGAGAGCACGTATCCAGCCCCCCCTCCAAAACTGGTGTAACCGGTGTCACGAGTGTAACGCTCTTCACCAAACGCCCGGTTTCATTGGCTTTCATGCCTGTTAGACAGTCGGGCGACATAGCGTACCTCCGATGTAACGCTGCCACTGCGTGTAACGCTAAAGTCAGCATCCGGCCAAAAGCGGACAGTCTCACTGGGACTTGGCTGGCGCGCTGAAAGCGCGTCCGGCGAGCGTGCTTGAATGCCTTGCTATGTATTCCTTCGCCGAGTGAGCGGGAAGACAAATGGCTTTTCTTGAGTTAAATTTATTTCGTTTAGCTTGTATTTAAGTCTAATATCACTACAAATAAATCGTCGAATTAGGTCTTCCACTTTAATATCACTTAGCTTGTGATTCCAAGGGTGAATTATAGAGCCACCCCTAACTTTATCGAAGCCATACTTTTGCCCCAGAGCTACAGTGATAGTATTTTCAATCTCTGTCACCCAGAAACAATCGCCAATTGATCTAAAGACCGCATGTAAGTGAGTTGCTTTTCTCTTTCCCGTGAGGCCGCTCTCTATATATCTGATGGCGCCATTTTTATTTAATTTAGAGTAAGGGCTTTTTTTACCATGACTTCGCAGCCTTGATCTCAACCCTTTAGCTGTACCCACGTACCATGAGTTCAGCTCAAGCTTCAAAATATATATATACCAATTTCTAATTTCTTCACTCCTTTTCCGGAATCAAATTATCCATAACGATTAAGCTAAGCATTTTGAGACACTACTCGATTCGAACTGAGCGTGTCTATTGCAAGTGGGTTACACCGCACTGCAGGATTAGGTCTGCTGACGTCGAAGCGTCTCATGCAGGTATCTAGCGGAGCGAGGGGTAACCCAAAACGTCGCTCTCGGCCAAAAGCAGTCCCTAATACCTGAAAATTAAGCCAAGCCGCGAAGCGGTGTCGGCTTGAATGAATTGTCAGGCCACGGCCGTTCCAGCTGGGATCCAAAGATCATCGCCCTCAACATCATAGGTGCGCTGCTCGCAGCCACCGTCTTTGCAGCGGACATAGGAAAGCATACGGGTCGCGCCATCGCTGTGCGCCACCAACCAGTAGTAAGCATAACCATCATTCGAAAACTCGCTATCTGGCCAAACTTCGATACTGGGATGAAATGCGCTAAGGCGAGAGAACACTTCCGTCGATTTGATCATGGGTATGTCGGACATACTCTCTCCTGCGGTTAATTGTTTTGGGGTTCAAATTGGCCGAGTATTAAAAATATCACTAAAAGCCTGCCTCAGGTTAAACCCCTTCCGCGTGCTTCTTCTAGGTGCGCAAAATACTGGTCAGACATTAATTTTATGGCGCCGGCGGCACTTAGTTCGATCATGCGCCGATAAGCGTCCGCTTTTGGCCGGAAGCAGTCAGCTGGATGTACCTATAGATACCTGGGGCAACTCGCCCTAACGAGTTTTAATACCGTGCGATGCCTTTATGGCTTCATAGCGCCGACTCACAGGCCTTCAACGGCTCCTCGGGGTGCAATGCACAGATGTCGAAACCGTCACGCCTGGTATAGCCCGCACGCTTCATACATACAAATCGCTGGGCCATCTCTTGGAAGCTGGCCTTGGGATCAACGCCGGAGCCATTCTTCTCACCACACGCCAACATGGACGCAACCACATCCTGATGACTGGCGCCGGGTTTCTCCCACAAGTCGGCATCGGCCGTGGGGGGCTGGAATGGCTTGCTAAAGCAAGCGGTGACGTGGGGGCAAATCAACAGCGCAAATGCTACATTTTTGAGCCACATGATCAATCTCCTTATTCCCTGGTGCCGACGGGCAGCGGCGGTAGCGGCCCTCTAAGCGAAAGCCCCTAATTGATAAGACCCGCCTTAATCATCACAAACCGCTCCTCCCAGAGCATTCATTGATGTAACACCTATTTGCCATGTAACACGCATATCGGCAAACCAGTTACAGCTGTGTAACGCCATATAAATCATTTAAAATCATAGGCTTACCTACTTAAGTTACACGCGTAACACCCGTAACACGGTTTTATCAGGGTATCCCCCTAGCCCCATTTAGTATTGCTCCTCCAGCGAAGCGAGGCGGGTCATGTTCTTGGCTTTGGTTCGATAGTGGGGACCCTGGAGCATTCTAAAGGTACGGGGCATAGAACCCGCGCGTTCGTGTTAGCGGCTGGATTTTCTTAGTTGGTTGACAGGTTGACGTGGTTGACACCCATCACCATGGTTGATGCCCTGCAGGTGTTCACTATCAGCAACAGATACAGCTACCTTTACCGAAGCTGTAACGATGGCCCTTTTTCTTCAAGATCCTTTCAATTTCAACGATTGAAATTTCAGTAACTTCCGGCACCTCCCACTAACTCGATCCCGCGGGTTTCATGCCCCGTGTACTCAGGATATCGTCAGGGTCCCCAGTACCTTTTTCTGCAACCCACCCGAGATCTCAGATGAGTAACCTCCAGAACCTAATCGTAAATGCCCGATCCGGCTTAGCTCTCGGCGAAAAAATCTCTGATGGCAGTTGGCAGGCAATCGCTAAGCAATGCGGTGCTGCTGAGATCGAAGAAATCGAACAGCGTATCGTCAGCTTACGAGCCGAGTTAGAAACGGCTGAGGAGTGGGACGGAGATACCCAAGATGACATCCACCTAGCAATCAATACCTTCACCCAATTACTGAAGGCCGCGAAAGCAAGGTAGTTGTGTTGGTGGCGAAAGGACCACAGGGTTCAACATGGAGAGGCCATTGAAGACAGCGAGTCACTCATCGGGATCTAGGTCACGAGGAGCTTCGATGGAGCCTTCACAAAGAGCGTTAACGGCGTCAGCACACTGCGCCCTGTATGCCCACGTGTATGCCTAACCGACGAACCACCAAAGAAACCCAATAAATACTGGCATCTTACCGCCCAGTTCAAACGACGCCGGGGCACCATACACAGATGAAAAAGCCCCAGGTCGAAACACCTTGGGCTTTTTTGTGGGCGCTGTATTAACGGGCTTTCAACGCCTCCAGCCGCGCAGGCAAATCCTCTTGTGGAAAGCGTTTGTGCAACGCCAGCAGCTTCTCATCCGCCAACCTGGTTTCCCCAGCCTCACGCAGCCTCACAATCTCCTGCAAGCCCTCCTCCAATGAAGGCAGCGCCGCCGGTGCACGCTTGCTCAGTTTCGCCGCCGGTGCATCCGCCAACGAATCGGCAATTTCAGCGTTTACCGGCGCACTGTCTACCTTGGGCGCAACCGCCATCCGCGCCATGGGCGCTGGCGCGGAATACGCTTGCGGTGCAGGACGTGCGGTTTCTTCGCGCAGGGCGCTGAAGGTTGCTGTGGATATCTCCGGTTGCGGCACGGGTGAGCGCATCACCACGCCGACCAACAGCGCGACACCGGCGACGGTGGCAAATGCCATCTGCCAACGCGGGCGCTGGCAGGCTTGCAGCCAGCGTTGCCACAGGCTTGGCTGCGGCGCCGGGGCTTCGCGGCGGGCGGTGTTGAGGATGAGGGCGTCGAGGGACGCTGGGGGTTCGCCGGTGCTGTGTTGACGAACGTGTTGCAGTAACACGTCGTCGGAACCCTGGGTGTGTCGGGAGTCGGTCATACGGGTATCTCCTCGGCCAGCAGGCGGCGCAGTTTCTGCTGGGCGTAGCGCAGGCGGCTTTTCACGGTTTCCAGCGGGGTTTTGGTGAGGGCGGCGATTTGCGGCACTTCGAGTTCACCGTGCAGGCGCAGCAGGAAGACTTCGCGCTGGTCTTCGGGCAGGTCTTGCAGCGCGGCGTCGAGGCGCGCCTGGTCGCGGCTCAGGCTCAGTTGTTGCTCGGGGCCGGCGCTGTCGTCGGCCTGGGCGTGCAGTTGTTCGTCGTAGCTGTCGTGCAGTGGGTTGTGCATGCCGTGCTTGCGCCAGTGATCGATCAGGCGGTTGCGGGCAATCTGGAACAGCCACGTACGAAAACTCGCCCGCCCCTGTGGCTGGGTGGTGCTGCGGATCAGGCTGAGCCAGGTGTCTTGATACACTTCTTCGGCCAGTTCGGCCTTGTTGCTCAAGGACACGAGAAACCGGTACAGGCCTTGGCGGTGTCGCGTGTACAAGACTTCGAACGCGGCAGCGTCGCCGGTTCGGTAGCGGGCCAACAGCGATTCGTCGCTGGGTGATTCTTCTGGAACGGCCATGTGGGTGGCGAACTCCTTTCTGACAGTCGAAATCGATCCAAGCCTGGGAGCGGGCTTGCTCGCGAATGCGGTGGGTCAGCTAACAAATCTGTTAATTGATACACCGCGTTCGCGAGCAAGCCCGCTCCCACATTTGATCGTCGTTAGCGCTTGAGGCTCTGCGCCAACTCCACCAGTTGCACGAATTCATTACGCAAGCCGAACGGGTCGTCGCCTCGGGCCGAGCGGGCCAGGGCGGCGGTGTCCTGCAAACTCATGCTGCCAGTGTAGCGGCCATCGCCCTTGAGCTGTTGGGCGAAGGCGGCCACTGCTGCCGAGAAGCGCAGGTCGTCGCTGGCGTTGGTGGATGGGTTGCGCACTGGCCGCTCGATCAATTGACTCTCACCCCCAGCAGCCGGCTTGTAGCGCACACGCACCATTGCCAGCTCCTCGGATGGGTTGCCAACCGCAGGCGAGGCGGCATAACGCAGCGGCTCCAGCCAGCCCTTCTCGCCCTTCGGCACAATTTCGTACAGCGCGGTCACCGTATGCCCTGCGCCAATTTCTCCGGCATCGACCTTGTCATTGTTGAAATCCTCACGCTTCAAGGCGCGGTTTTCATAGCCGAGCAGCCGGTATTCGCTGACGTGGGCCGGGTTGAATTCCACCTGCAATTTCACATCCCGCGCCACCACTGCCAGGGTTGAACTCAGCTGATCCACCAGCACCTTGCGCGCTTCGCGCAGGTTGTCGATATACGCGTAGTTGCCATCGCCGGCATCGGCCAGTTGCTCCATCAGGTGTTCGTTGTAGTTATCCACGCCAAAGCCCAAGGTGGTCAGTGAGACACCGTTTTTGCGCTGGTCAACGGCCATCTGCTTGAGGCTGTCGAAGTCGCTGATGCCCACGTTGAAGTCACCGTCGGTGGCCAGCAGGATGCGGTTGATGCCCTTGTCGATAAAGCCCGCGCGTGCCATCTGATAGGCCAGTTCGATGCCGGATGCACCGGCGGTGGCGCCGCCTGCGGTGAGTTGATCGATGGCGTTTCGAATTTTGGTTTTATCGCGCCCGGAGGTCGGTTCAAGCACCACACGGGATTCACCGGCGTAGGCCACCAGCGATACGCGGTCTTGAGCACGCAGTTGGTCCACCAGCAACTTCAGGGTGCTTTTCACCAGCGGCAGGCCTTCGCGGCGGTTCATGGAGCCCGACACATCCACCAGGAATACCAGGTTGGCTGGCGCCAGGTCGGCCACGGCACGGTCGGAGGCTTTGATGCCGATGCGCAGCAATTGGGTCTGTGGGTTCCACGGCGTGGCGGCCACTTCGGTGGTCACACCAAAGGGCGAGCCGTCGGCGGGCAACGCATAGTTGTAGGGGAAGTAATTGACCATTTCCTCCAGTCGCACAGCACCTTCGGGTGGCAGGCTGCCTTGGTTGAGGAAACGTCTTACGTTGGCATAGCTGCCGGTGTCGACGTCGACACTGAAGGTTGAGACGGGCGTTTCGGCGACCCGGTGCACCGGGTTTTCCGGCAGGTGTGCGTATTGCTCACGGGGCTCGCTGCGGGTTTGCATCGCCGTCGAATCCTGCATCGCCAGGCGCGTGGCCATGGGCGCGGGCAAAGCCATGCGTTTGCTCATTGCACCCTGGACAGGTTCGCTTTGCAGTTCGGAGATGGGCGCTGCGTCGGCTGGCTTTGGCACATCACGGGAGGAAGACAGCCCGCAACCTGCCAGCGCTACCAGCAGCGTAACGGTGAAGCCTTGGGCTGCAGGACGCAGGTACAAAGGTGGACGGGACATGGCTTAACCTCGTGTATGAATGGTTCGCTCACAAGGTCAGACGCAAGGCTTCCATGGTTCGGGTTAAAGGCCGGCAATACTCGGAAAATCCGTACAGGTGACAGTGGGTAAACCCGTTGACTGCCGCCCATCCAGCAATAGCGGGCGTGAACCCTGAGATCAAACAGTGCGTGCATTAAAAAACGACCTGCATCAACAGCTTGTAGGCGGCACGCAAGGATTTACCAGGACACATATCGACCTTTGGAAATCTATTCCCGCACTGGCAGTTTTACACTCGGCAAAGGGAATTTGCGGGCTTGACGCAGTAAGGATGAGTGTAAACACACAGCGGAAATAACCCTCTTGAAAATAGAGTCGAGAACGCCTTTCTATCCCCTAACGCCAACCGACACCCAGCACGCTCAACGTCCTTCCCTTGTACGGCCGGTGTGGCGACCTTTTACCCAAGCCTCCACCCGGCACCCTTTTGTGCGATCGGCGCCACCACGAGACATCCAACAACATCGTCGTTTGGTCACTCCTTCTCCGGATAATGCAAACACGAACGAAGGCAACCATGACGCCACTCAACGCGCGAACGACCCCTATATCAGTAGAGTCAACAAGCAATCTTTTGATAAGCAACGAGCCGTTGAGCAGCTCACACGGCATATGCCCACATGGCAGGACTTGAACCGTAATAACAAGACCGAAATAGCCTACTACTTCAATTCCATTAGAGGTGTCGCGTTCAACGAACTCCAAAAACAAGAGGCGCGGCGCGCCATTCAGTCCTGGGGAGATGTGGCTAACGTGGTCTTCACTGAAAACGGCGGCCGGGCCGAAGGCCGCTTGTCTTTTGGTATTTCGAGCGATGAGACAACTGCCTCTGGCGTTCCTCCCGGCCCCTATTCCAATAACGGAGACACCCGCTACAACCCAAACTATGTGACCCGCCCAACGTTAACGCATGAGATCGGCCACAGCCTCGGGCTGCCTCATCCGAGCAATTACAATCACAGAGGCAAAGATGAAACACGCACTGAAGCCGACTTCGCGGAACTGCGCGACTACGCAGAAGACTCACGCGCCCACACCGTGATGAGTTATGTGTCAGACAGCTACAGTGGCAAACGTATTGGCGACAGGCCCAAAGCACCGATGATGGATGACATCAGCAGCATTCAACACAAGTACGGCGCGAACACTCAAACCCGTAGGGAGAACAACACCTATGGCTTCAATTCAAACAGCGGGAGGGACTATTACTCGCTGAACACTTCCCGTGACACAGCCACTTTCTGCATTTGGGACGGCGCTGGCATCGACACGCTGGACGCTTCGGGTTACTACGACAATCAAGTCATCAACCTGAAGGCGGGCTCGTTCTCCGATATAGGCGACTTGAAGGGCAACGTTTCCATCGCCCGCGATTGCACCATCGAAAACGCCATCGGCGGTTCAGGCCATGATGCGCTGATTGGCAACGATGAGAACAACCGCCTCACCGGCGGGTTGGGTGCCGATCGTTTGCGCGGAGGCAGGGGCGCCGACAGCTTCATCTATCACTCCGCCAACGACTCCACGCCTGAAAACCCTGATGAAATCATGGATTTCATCAGCGGCATCGACACCATCGACGTATCGGGAGCGTTGCGCAACGCAGGCCTGGCTTCACTTTCCTTCGTCAATGCCTGGAGCGGCAAGGCAGGTGAAGCGCTGATCACCCATGACGAGAAAAGTGGCAGGGGTTCGGTGTCCGTCGACCTGACGGGTGATGGCAGAGCAAACCTGTTGATCATGACCCATGGGCGAGTCCGGCCTGCGGATATCCTCCCCCTCAATAGCCCGATCCTGAAACCACCGATTGATGCGCCCATGGCACGACCGCGTTTCGTCTTCAATACGGCACGCGAATCAAGCTTCGCCAATGCCCGGCTGTTCACGGATTTCACCTCGGGCACAGACAAACTCGACCTGCGCGGGCTGGAAAAACAGGCCAATGCACGCCTTACCCTGGTCAATGCATTCACCGGGCGCGTGGGAGAGGCAATCGTGAGTTACAACCCGCACACCTACCGCTACTTCGTCGCCATCGACCTGACCGGCAATCGCCGTCCGGACTTTCTGGTGAAGAGCACGCAGGTGATCAAACCGAAGGACATTCTGGTGAACTGAGTACCTGGAAACCTTTGCTGACCGGGGGGCCAGCAAAGGCTTTGTTCGGCAGATCAGTCAGTGCCGTACTTCGGATTGCGCGGCCCGTACAGAATCCCGGTGCGTTGCCCCGCCGACAGCAGGCGCGCACTGGTGATACCGGCAATCGGGTGCGCCGCATCGGTGGAGCTGTTGATCACTTGCTTGACTGCCGCCGTGATCAGCATGCCCACCAGGCCGCCGCTGTTATTGTTGCCTTCCTCGCTCGAAGCCCGCGCCGCACCGGTCCACAACGTGGTGCCGGTGCGCAAATCCACCAGCTTGGCCGAGGCGGTCACGGAGGTGTCGCTGGAGATGAGCATGTACTTGGTGCCGTACTCGCTGACGGTGATATACAGCGCTGCGTCCGCACCAAAGATGTCGTGCAGCTTGCCCGGCGCGACTGCCTGGATATCGTTGGCAGTGGTCAGGCCGTTCTGACGGAAGGTTTCGTCCACCAGGGCGATCGGCAACACGTAGTAGCCGGCTTCGGCCAACGGGTAGGTCACTTGCGACACCAGGCTGTAAGACGCCTGCACTTCGGGCGACTCATTGATCGGCGGCAATACCAGGATCGATTTCGGGCGCGCTTGCTTGTACGCCGTGTAGTCGATGGTTTTGGGGGCCGCGCAACCGCCGAGCAAGGCCAGGGCCAGCAGGGCGCCGGTGAGTTTTAACAGGCTCATTTTTTGGCGACTCCGGTCTTGGCGTTTTTCAGCAGAAAGTCCATGTACGCGGCGGACTCAGGGAACAAGGCCTTCTCGGTGCGCAGTTCCTGCACCATCTGGTCATCCTTGCCCAGGCCGAGGTACAGCAGGCCCAGGTGCGCGTGGTAACCCGGCGGCGCCTTGCGGCCACTGGCGTTGATCTTTTGCAGGTCACGCTCCAGTGCTTCCACCTGGGCTTCTTTCGGCTCGCCCTTGAAGTATTCGTAAACCTGCGGCTGGTAGCTTTCCCATTGATACAGGGGTTGGGGCGCCGTCTGGCACCCGGCGACCGTCGCGATTGCTGTCAGCATCAGCGCCAACTTTACTGCCTTGTTCATCCGTGTGCTGCTCCTGTGGGTGTGACTGTCACTTGCGCGGGTTCCAGGCGCCTGCGTTGATGCCGTCTACCAGGCGGTTGATCGCTTCGCGCATGGCCAGGTCGAGGACCTTGCCATTGAGGGTGGAGTCGTAGCTGGCGGTGCCGCCGAAGCCCACGATTTCGCGGTTGGACAGGGCGTATTCACCGGCGCCCTGGGTGGAATACACCACTTCGGAAGTACTGATGTTGACGATATTCAGCGCGACTTTGGCGTAAGCCACCTGGGTTTTGCCACGGCCAAGAATGCCGAACAGTTGGCGGTCGCCGGTCTCTTTGCGGCCGAACTCGGTTACGTCGCCCGTCACCACATAGTCAGCACCCTTGAGCTTTTGCGCGGTGCCTTTGATCGCGGCTTCCTGGGAGATTTCGCCCATGTTGTCGCGGTCCAGCACGCTGAAGCGGTTGGTCTGTTGCAGGTGAGTGATCAGGATGGTCTTGGCCTGGCCACCGAGGCGGTCGACGCCGTCGGAGAAGATGCCGCGCATGTAGCTGGAGCGGTTGTCGAACTTGCCCACGGCAATCGGCACGCGCACGCCGGAATAGGCGACGCTGGCGCTGGCGACTTGTTCCACCGGCATCGCGCGGTTGCTCTCGGTGGCGCAACCGGCCACGGTCAGCAATGCGGCGGCGGTAAGGCCCGACAGCAGGATTTTGCAGAGTGTTTTCACGGGGTGCTCCTGAAGTGAGAAATCAGCCGTTGCCGCAGGTAAAACCAGCGGCAAGGGATGTTGTGTACGCCGTCAGCCAAGTCGAAGCTGTCAGACGTGTCTGGAAAAACGCGCGCATTTGCCCACCGCTTCAACATCAGCAGTGTCGAGCAGGCAGGTAACTGTTTTGGAGAGAATGCCCGGCGCGGAGCCGCGCGGCTGGGCAGGCGCTGCCCGCTGAAAAGCAGGAGGCCGGGAGATAAGCAGAAATGCGCATTGCTTGATTCATCCTTGAAAAATGCTCTGTAGCATGTGCTGCGGCATTTTACGGGGTTGATCGCGGTACTCAAGCGGTTTTGGTACCGCGTAGGCGTATCACCGCCCAACGGCAACCGCGACGATACCCACAGTCAAAATGTGGGAGCGGGCTTGCCCGCGAAGGCGGTAGACCTGCCACTACTTTCAGCGACTGACCCACCGCTTTCGCGAGCAAGCCCGCTCCCACAGGGGTTAGGCGATGTAGCTTAAAACGTGTAGCGCCTGGGTAAGCCCTTGCAGCACCAGCTGTTCTGATACACACAGTCAAACATGTGGGAGCGGGCTTGCCCGCGATAGCGGTGGGTCAGTCAATATCTTCAGTGGCTGACCCACCGCTTTCGCGAGCAAGCCCGCTCCCACAGGGGGTCGGTTGTGCTGCCGGGATCGCGGCTTCCAGCACGGGATTATCGGGGAATGACGATCGGAATAAACATCGGCGCGGGCGCAGGTGGCGGTTTGATCTGCCCCTCGCTTTTCACCACGGTAATGCCTTTGCTTTTGAGGGTGTCGAACAACCGCTCGGTCGCGGCACCGTCGTCATACCCGCCGTCATCAATCGTTACGCTCAACCCCAATAGCCGCTGGCCCTCCGTCAGCTGTAGTTGCCTGGCGCGGAAGAAAGACCAGATCGAGATCTTCTTGATGGCTGACAGATTCACGTTTGCCAGTTCTTCATACTTCATGGTTTTGCCATTCCAACCCATCACGTACAGGTCATTGGTCGTCAGCGCAAAAGTACAAAAGTAGTAAGTGCCGGTATTGGAGTTCGGTGTAGTGATGGTGACTGCACAACGGCCATGCTGAACAATCGGCTCGGTGATACCCGGGAAGTTTTTGACCAGGTCAGACAGGTACTGCGCGCGATCGTAATAAACCGTCGCCCTGTCGTACGGTGTGGTGTTGCAGCCGGCAAGCAACGTTGCGACGGCCAGCAAAATCCATGTAGCAAAACGCATTGAATACTCCCTGCGACGACCTGTTGCGATGGAACAGGCGCGCGGTTCATGAAGTTGATGTGGCCGAAAGCCACATGTGGGAGCGGGCTTGCCCGCGAAGGCGGTGGGTCAGTCAGCACATCTGTCGACTGAACCACCGCTATCGCGGGCAAGCCCGCTCCGACAGGGTTGAGGTGGTGAGGTTTAGAAGGCGTAGCGTGCTTTGAGCATTACGCCGTCTGCGTCGAAGCCGCTGCGGGCCTGGCGGGTGTAGCTGGCGCCGACGGTGAAGTCCGACACCTTGTAATTCACACCCACACTGGCTTCGTAGCTGTCACGCGCCACCGAAGCGCCGGTGACGGTAAACGCCGAGCCGCCGGCCACGAAGCTTGAGGTTTGTGCCACGCGGTCGCCCATCAGGTCGTGATACGCCATCAACGTCGCTTCCGGTTGCAGGCTGCCAGCGCCCAAAGGCAGGTTGCCCGCCAGACGAATACCGGCGCCCAGTTCGCCCACTTCATAACGTTGCGAACCGGTGCTCAGCGCGGCCGACGAGCCCTTCTCCGTGAAGCCATCCATGCGCACGTTGGAATAACGTGCCGCCACGCGTGGCTCGATCACGACCGCCTGCGACGGCTTGAAGCTGTAACCACCGATCACACTGGCCGACAGCACATTGCTGTCGTAACTGCCCTTGGCCGTGGTGCCCGCCACATGACGTTTGCTGTCGTTGTCGTTATGGCCGTAGCTGAGGCTGCCATCGGCAAACCAGTTTTGCAGCGACCAGTTGCCATACAGCGACAGCGCGTGGCCTTCGACGTCGGTCTTGTTGCCCAAATCCGAATGGATGTTGGAATTGAGGTAGCTGTAGGCCACGCCCAGGGTGGTGGTGTCGTTCACGCGCCCGTCCACACCCACGGCCATGCCGCTGCTGTTGGCCGAGTAGCCGTTGTTACCGCCACGCCCGTCCTGGTCCATGTTGCTGCTCAAGCCCTGCAACCACACGCCGCCGACCTGGTGGCTTTCGCGCTGGTCGGTGAGGCGGTTGAAGATCGCGCCGTTAACCACGGTTTGGCCCGAAAACGCCACGTCCAGCGCGCCACGGTTGACGTCCGGCTTGAGCTGTTCGCTGACTTGCGCCAGTTGCTGCGCAGTACCGGCGTTGGCCAGGGCCTGGAACACTTGGTCGTTCGTGCCGAGCTCGCTCAGCACATCGTTTTTGAAGGTGTTGACCGCCGTGGCGGCGGCAGCGCTGGCGCCGACACCGGCCAGTTCCTGCTGCACTTGCTGATTGTCTTTAACCGCAACCACGGCCTTGACCGTCTGCGCGTCAGTCGAGTAGCTGAGCACGTCGAGCAGCGATGAAGAACTCGCCACCGAGAGGCCGTTGTTCTGCAGGCTGGTGGCTTGCAGCAGGGTGTATTGCGTGCCGTTGTTGGTGCGGGCGAAGTCGCCGGGTTGCGCGCTGACAGTGACCTTCGAAGCCTGCGCGAACGTGGCATTACCGTTGACGGTCAGGTACGGCGTGGTCGGCACAACGCTGTCGGACAGGTGCATATCAATGCCCGCGCCGCTCGCGACGTTGAGGTCGCCAGTGATCGTGGTGCCGGGCGCCGAGAGGTTCAGCGAGCCCGAGTTGACCGAGACCGGCGCAATGATGCGGCTGCCGGTGAAATCGGCAACGCCTGCGACGTTGACCGCGCTCAGGTTGAGCAGATCGCCAGTGATTTTGCCGCCGGTCCAGTTCAACGTGGCCAGGTTGGCAGCGTCGATGGCGGTGCCGGAGTTGCTGCGGATTTCGCCGGCTTGCTGGTTGATTTCAAAGGGCGAGGTTTGGTAGTCAGGGTCGACCAGGATCGCCGTGCTATCGGCCTTGATCAGACCCCGGTTGACGATGCCGCGCGCGCCCGTCTGCGGGTTCTGGGTAAAGGTAGCGCCGGTCACATCGATGGCGACAGCGTTGGTGCCGTTGGCTTCGATGGTGCCGGTGTTGAGCAGGTAATCGTACGTACCGGAGTTGAACCGGACCGCCCTGGCCAGGCCGCCGTTGACCGTCACCAACCCGCTGTTCTCAATGCGCAGGTCACTGGTGTCGGTTTCAACCTCAATGCCCAGCGCCTCTTCACCGGTAACGCGAATGGTCCCGGAATTGAGAATCTTGCCGCCGACGGTCACCGGCAAATCGTTGTGGGTGTCCAGGATCAAGCCGAAGCCGTAATAGGACGTGACGTCCACCAGGCCGGAGTTGACCACATCGCCGCCTACCGTGGTGCCGTTGAGGTAAATACCCTCGCCGTCGCTGTCCGGGCCGGAACCCGGTACGTCAACGGTAACGATAGTCCCGGTGTTGATCACACTGCCGCCCACGTTCGCGGCACCTACCTCAAACCCCTCAGCCCACGACTGGTTAGTCAGCCGGATCGTACCGGTCTGGATCACATCGCCAGTAATAATGCCGCCTCGGGCAAGGAGGTCTGACTCTATCGCGCCATCCACCACAAACCCGCGAGTGTTGAGGCCGCTGCCATCAATGGTGTAATCGGCGCGATTGATCAGCGAACCCTGAATATCGGTCTCGGCAACACTGGCCCCATCGATATAACGCTGGGTGGCCACCAAGTTACGTGAACCGACCAGGGTAACAGGCTCGTTGAACACCTGACCCTTCCACTTGTTTTGCCCGGTGCTGACGTCGAACTCCACTGCACCAACATGCGCGGCACCCGCACTGACCATCAGGGCCAACAAGGTTTTCTGGAACTGCTTGCGCTTCATTTCAAACTCCATGAACTACAGTCAAAGCCGCCAATAGGCCCGGCGGCCGTAGATTTTCTAAGCGAAGGATCAATTGATCCGAATGCGTCCCCCCGGCGCGCCTTTCTGAAACGCAGGCGCGTGCAAGTGCACCGCAGCGGGCGGTGGCAGAGAGGGGAAACGGGAGGCGAGGTTCACATTAATCCTTAATGTCATTAGAAAACGCTGCAGTCCATGCAGGGCTACCGCTTGCGGGTAGGCGGGTTAAAGACACTGGGATACACAAAATGTTCAAGGTGCGTTGCGGTTTGAATCAATACCCGCCCGCGCGGATATCAGCCACTGCGAGCCACGCCGCCGCCATGCGATTAAACGCCTCGTCACAGGCCCGGTCTTGCAGCTGGACAATCGCTCGGCGGGCGTGCGCAATCGACCAGCCCGTGGAGTTCAACGTCAGCCAGGCACAATCAAGCCGCCCCTGCGCCAGGAACCGTTCAAACAGCGGTTTCTTGTCTTGCTGCGAATCAAACCAGGCCGGCAGCTCAACACCCGGCGGCGCGGGCATAGCCTGCAAAGCGATCTCAAAGGAACAACTGCGTTGCCACCACCCCGGCACGGGGTTCGAGGCGTCGGGGAACCCCCCTGTATACGGCAAGGCACTGCTCGGCATGCTTTCAAGCGGCGTCTGCGTTTTGAACACTTCAGCAGCGGCAAACGCTGCCAAGTCATCGCCCACCTCCAGCGACACTGCGTCCAGCTCCGCCAGGCAATCAAGGCCCACTGCGCTGGCGAACTGCTCAAGCTCCGGCGTTACGCCATCGTCAAGGCTCATTGCACGCATGGCGATCACGGCAAACAACTGCGCGGGGGTTCTGGCGATCTCCCGGACTGCGCACCCTCCCTCGACATACATCTCGACAAAACAAGGCTCGCGTTCCACGAACCAGTGCTTCCAATAACCGATGTAGGTAGGGCCGCCGCCGTCGCTCCACACCGGGATCAGTGCCGGTGGGTAGACGTACCAGTAAGCGGGAGCTTCCAGGGTGCAGATGGGCACAGGGATGCTCCCGTCGGCGCACGCGGCGAGTGCGGCGAGTGCGGCGGGCATGCTCAAGAGGCTGACCGCGCGAATAGCTCGGTCAGACTCTGCGCCACCGGCTCGGCATATTGACGCTCCATCCCGATAAACGGGACGCGCACAATTGGCATTGCCGCCTCCTCAATGTCGAAGCCATACCCCTCGCCTGCGCCATCTGCGCCAAACAGAAAAATGCCAGGCGCATAGGTTTCAACCTGATAATCGCGATTGAAATCCAACAGCTCCTGCGCCTGCCAGAAGATGAAATATTCTTCGCCAATAAAACCTTCGCCGCCATTGTGATGCTTCAGGAAATCGAGGTAGCTCTGCGGCAGCGCGACCCCCAGATTGGCAGTAAGGCTGTCGACAAATGCGGCGTCGGCCGGGGTATTCAAGCGGCCTTTGGTAACGTTATAGGGCGGCAATTTTCTTCATCTCCTCGGCAAGAAACCGTGGTGCGGGAGTGTCTGCGTAGCGCTGGGCCACGTTGAAAGGGTCTACCGTTGGCGCCACAACGCCTTCAAACGAAAAGCCACCCACGACATACCTGGCAAATGCGGGTGACGCCGGGTCCTCGTCGACTAACCAATAGCCGCGGTAAACCACCGCCAGATACTCACCGATATAGTAGCCAATCCGTGTAATGAACCAGACCCTGTCTTCATCGCTGATCACGGTGTTCTGGAAACCGCTGTCCAGCCGGGCCAAGAACTTTTCGGGCGTATTCAACACCTCATGAGGTTGCTCGAAACCAAGGGCCTCACAGAACTCATGCAATACCGGCAGGCGCTCGAATCTGAACCGTTCAAATTCGGCCATCCGGCGCGCCAGCAAGGCTTGGGGTGTCTCGTCGACTGTTTCCATGCGTACCTCAACAACACATTGTCAGTTCTGAGTCAGCGAGCGTTGCCAGGCTCCGCTGACGGCTTCAGTTAGGCTCACGCCGACGCCGCTCGGCGCAAATCAGCTCCCAGCCTTTTTCGACAGTGCCGGTGTATTGGCCACACGACGGGCCCCTCAACTGCGCATCGATGGCATCGCGCTCCGGCGCGAACCACACCCAATCTGCCAGGTATGCCACGCCCGCAGCCAGCACCAACACCACGCCGAGCCGAGTCGCCATGTGACGCACCGTTACGCGCGGGGTACGCGAACGCTCGAAGACAAACGCAAACAGCAGCGCGATGGCACTCCACAGAAATACACCCGCCGCCCACCCAAAAACAGAGGCCGTGACGGTCGTGAGATTGCCCCACAACATCATCGAAACCAGTGCACTGGCAAACATCAGCAGCAGGCATAAGCCCTGTGCCGCCCGACATCCGACTTCCTTAAAACGCAACATCTGGGCCTCCCGCCTCAAGGGAAAGTCGAAAAGGCCTCACTACTTGAGCTCCTTCACCAGATACCCGCTGGAAATCTGCGTAATCCCCGTGAGCGCACGGCGCAATGCCTGCGGGTCGGTGCGATACGTCTCAGGCGTGTAACCGTAGACGTTCTGACCATTGAACGCCGTGATCGTCTCGACCGTTTGCCAGAGCATCTCGCTGCCACGGTCCATCCGCGCCACCACGGTGAGCGTGGGGTACACCACACTGCTGAAGCCCTGGGTCAGGCGAAAGCCCCACTCCGCGACCGTCAGCTGAATCTGCGCATCGGCGGGCTCATCGTCGCCCACCACCTTGAGTGACGAGGTCTTGCCCAAGGCGTCGATAAAATTCTGTTTGAGCAACACGCCCACATCAATCTGCTCGGCATTTATCAACGCCAAAATCGCCGTGGGCGTCGGCAACTCGGCCAATTGGCCGGCCGTCATGCCCGCCGCAAAACCTGCGCCCGACAATGCCGCCGTGCCGACCTTGGACGCCCCGGCCGCCATGCCGACACCCGCGCCGAGCCCGGCGCCGACCGCCGCGCCCCAGGCCTGTTCGCGGCCCATGTAGACCATTTTTTGTGATTCCCACTTCACGGGCAGCACTTTTACGGTCTTGACCTGGGCGCGGTGCTCGGGGGTGAGAGGCTGGCTGACGCAGCCGCCGAGGATGAGCGTGGAGAGGAGGATCAGGAGGAGATTTTTCACATCAGTCCTTTAATGTTTTATTCAAGTTGAAATCGTTATGGGATTTGCCCGCGCTCTTCAAAAATCCAGAAGCGAACTCAGCATCCACAGTTAATAAAAGCTCCAGAACATCATAAATTTTCCAGCGATGAAGCTCCGGATTTGCAGCAATCGCCAACAGGTGCTCTCGCAACGCAGGAATGAATTCCTTGAATTGGTTGCGGCTG
This sequence comes from Pseudomonas sp. PWP3-1b2, assembly GCF_049896045.1. NCBI lineage: Bacteria > Pseudomonadati > Pseudomonadota > Gammaproteobacteria > Pseudomonadales > Pseudomonadaceae > Pseudomonas > Pseudomonas sp. PWP3-1b2. Next base: position 51,150 of record NZ_JAFCTN010000006.1, on the reverse strand, counting down.
ACCAGACTAAACATATCGACGATTTCAAAAGGCCGCTCATTCGACAGCTGGATGATTTTTACAATCGGCTCATAGAGTTCAGCCCGCGCTTTTTCGCCCTCACCCTGATCTGCCAGCTTGCAAAAGTAACTAACCAACGACCTCAGCACAAACTTGAACGTCTCATCGTGCCCGTGCAGCCGATGCGAGTTAAACCCTTCGAAGGCCTGGAAATGGTCAACGATATAGACCGTATAACTCAGCCCTTCCGGCATGCCCCAGCTGGTGAGCAAACGTGCGGCCAACAGCCTGATGTCGTCATCGGGATGAGACCTGAGCAACTCCGTAACGCCGGCTATTCGACTGTCGGGAATATCCACCCGGTCCAGGTCGGTAGCATCCACCGCATAATCAGCATGCGTGGGAACGAAATGCAGCAAGTCATTAATCCTGTCGTCCACACGCCCCTTATCGCTCCGAGCAGCGCTGGACGTTCCGTCGTCGTAAATATCGGCAAGGCTGCGCACCTCTGTCAGGTTGCCGGTCTGAATGACGATGGTCTTGGCGAACATATCCCCCAGTCGGGTTCTGGACTCCATGAAGATCCACACCCAATCGATGACCACCAGCACCCCGGCATTACGGGTAAACGACTGGGACACGCTGCAACCTGTGCGGGTCTTGCGGTCCACGGTGGCGATACTCAACAGGCGTTTGCCCAGGCTTTGGCCGTTGGGCAGTACGTCGGCGAGCAAGAGATAGGCAAAGCCCGCGAGAAAAGCGCAAAGGAAGCCGCCCATGGCAGTGACGGCCGGGAAGAATGCAGAAAGGCCATCGGCGCTGAACTTGACGACGAAAAATATCAGGACTGTGATTGCAGAATCGATGACTCGGGCCATCAGGCGGCGGCTGACACTGGCCAGTATCGTCGGCCGTGTCGCGGGGGGATTCGTGTCCATACGGTGTAACTCCAGCATGCGTCGCGTGTCAGTCAAACGGTAAATCGGGGTCAGACTACTGATATCTGTATTTGTATTAAATGGTGGTCTGACGCCGTTTTCCATCCGGTTCTCGGGTCACTGACCGCCACGTCACCAGCCCATCCAAGTCGTGTTCGGACTTCAGGAACTTGAGAACGTTTTGCGCCTCGGCTTTTTCCTCAAACGGCCCCGCGTAAAGGTGTGGTGGCTCATCAAGCACTGTGGGTATATCGATGAGCGCCATCTGTACCGCCATCCGTTCAAATTCCTCATCCGTATCGGCAGTCATGCGTGCGACCCAACCGCTGCGATCTCTCAGGGCAATCGGCTCCACTTCATCACCGCAGTGCTTACAGCGAGAGGCCGCCGCCTGGATGGGTTGATTGCAGGCGGGACAAGGTCGCAGGTCCGGATGCACCAAGGCGTCAATACCGGTCTTTGCAAGCCGGGGCATTAACAACACGGCAACCAGGGCGACACCGGGAAGGAAGAGCGCAATTGCAAACCACCTGGGCCCTGAGCGCCCGCGAGTGCTAGCAACGTAAGCGGTGACTGCTGTGAGAATGAGCCAAAGGGGGAGCGGGATGCCCATTGAACTTCCTTGTTTTGATAGTTGAGGGGGCGCTCGTTGAACGCGTAGTGAAAAAGAGGAAAGGACAAAGCAAGTTCAATTGAATAAATCTGCCCCCTTTTCGAGCGCTATCTACTTTTTTATACGCTCCAAAAATCTGGGGGTATGAAATCACATGCCGCCTTGTTTTGCGCTCAACCTTACCGGACTTATCGTCGCCATAGCCATCGGCAAGGTTGCGCACTCTGGGCATTCGCTCGTCTTTATGTATTGGCAGGCTCAACACATTCAACCGGTGCTTTAGGCAAAAACCAAAACGCGGCAAGCCCCATCGAAACGCCGCCAAACAGAAAGCCCAGCAGGCCGGGCATTAGGGTTTCAACCATCCGATAAGTATCCAGGTTACTGATCACGGCGAAAAAAACCCATACCGTCCACAACCCCGCGACCACAGCGCTTGCCAGTGAAATCTTCAGGTATGCCGACCTGGAGCCACGGACTTTCAGAAAGGTAATAACGAGCGCCAGTACCAGGGCTGGTATGAAAAAGATGATTTGCGCCAGGATCGGAATACTGAAAAACAGCGAAAAGACCTCCAGCCCCCTCACTTCTCCAATCAGCCTCGGGTTAGTAAAAACCTCGATCAGCATTTTGAGCAGCATAAAAGGGACAGCTGCCAACCCGGCAAACAACGGGCATAGCAGGAATGCGAAGAATACCTTTACTGCGGGATAACGCGTGCCACTCATAGGCCAGTCCTTTAGCCGCATGAAAAACAAAACCCACTGTTTACGGGCTATTTCTGTGTCGGCGAGGGCGACGAAGACATGGGCCGTTGCGCGCCAGCAAGGTGATGTCTTGCGTGGCTTTGGGTGGGGGCTTATAGTCCGGCCCGTCGCCCAAATGGCGATTCAGGTTTGGCGACCTGACAACAGAGTGCAAAAGCAATCCGCTTCCATGCAGGTGTTTTTGCACCCGCAAAGCTGTGCATGTTATGGCGGCTGTGCGCGGGAGACCTTCGGGTCTGCCGGTTTACTCTGTTGCCGGTTCGCCAACCTGCGTACAGCTGCCACCCATTCGTTTGGCGACGAATGAGTGGTGGCTTAATCCACCAACAGAGTACTGAAAATGAATCAATACATGCCCCTCACGGGCCACGACTGCACCGTCCCCGCTCTCCTCATCGACACCCAGGCGCCCCTCGACGTCCTCCACGACGCCGCCGTGTTCCGCATTCGCGCCGTCACACAACTGCTGGAAAATCTGGCCTTCCGCGAACAGCTCAGCAGCGATGCCGTAGTGCTTCAAGACTTCGCCCATTTGCTGGCTATTCCGCTGCGCGATGGGTGTGATTTGCTGGACGTCATCAGTCGCAGGCTCAATGCCGATCCATCCTGAGTAAAAGCCGGGCGGCCTGAGTGCCGCCCGATTTGTGAATGAACAGTTAAAGAGCAAACTCATTCAGTCACGGGGTTCGACCTAATAAAATTGCCGCCTCGTTTCAGCTTTTCTACTGCTTCAAATCCGTCATCAGCTTTTCTGTCATCAACTGGAAAACATGCTGCAGCGCACCACGCAACGCTTCAGGGTCTGACGCATATTGTTCTGGGGTGTATGCCTGGGTATTGCCGTCACTGAAGGCCGAGATGGTTTCGAAATTTCTCCACACAGTCACGTCACCCCGCTTCAGGGTCGCGACAATGCCCAACGTGGGAAAAAGCTCCGTACTGAAGTTTTTCAATGCAAATCCCCACTCCGAAACGACAAACTCCATATGTGCATCCGCCGCCGTGCCTTCTGGTGCAATCTTGAACAACCGCTCAGCGGTGATCCGAGTCTCCATTTGCTGCTTGAACAATTGCGCCGGCTCTATTTGATGACGCTTCAAATTCAGCAGAATGGCCTGACGAGGACTCAACGGCCCACCGTCGGCAACCTTGGCACCCGCCACCGAACCAGCTCCAATCATCGCGCTGGTCGCTCCTTTGGATGCGCCCGACGCCATACCCGCTGCAGCACCGGCGCCTGCGCCTAACCCGGCGCCCCAGGCTTGGTCCATGCTCGTGTACTTGAACTGCTGCTCCGAGAACAAGGCAGGCTCGATGGTGATGGTTTTAATTTGTTGGCGGCTTTCACTGCTCAGGTCTTTGGTGACACAGCCGTACAGCAGAAATACAGAGCAAAAAAGAGCGATAAATTTTTTCATACTCATCCATAACCCTGACTAGTCATACTTAAATAAAAATGAAAATAGGGCAAAACCGTGATCTGCCGCCCATTTCTCATTACTCTAACAAAACCTTTCAAGCAAGTCAGACGCAATTTTCTCGAGAATATTATCTTCATTCTCGCCGCTTTCAACCATCAAGTAATTTCCAACTTGACTATCATGATAGACACTGATCATAACCTCACCGCTTTTTAGCACCCATCTTCGCGAGTAAATACCATCATCAATTTGAACAGGTGTCGCCCCCAACACTTCTTCAAATAATTAATAAGTAAGTCAAAACCATCCCAGCCAGGAGCAACATTCAGATGGTACTCAACTAGCCCATTATCATTTTTCTTTTTATCTCTGTCGGCAATTCGTAGCTCATTCAGCTGCCTCCACATTGCTTAACAATTTTCAGCCTTGTTCTTGAGAGTGAACACGCCGCAGCACGGGGATCAAAACACTACTGTCGCGTTACATTAATCGTGACCCAACTCCATTTTCTCGTATTTATTATTTTAACAAGTGCAACGGCGCAGGGAAAACAATATCACCTCAAAAATATTCCCCCTCGGCAAGAATTGACGTCGCAATACTTAAATTTCAACTACAGCAGCAAACCTGACCTTCGACCAGATAATAAATGCCCTCAAGTCTTCCGCGTATTAAAGGAAGCCCGAACAGGGCCTTAGAAACATATGAAATAGGTAAGTCAGCTCTAACCACTTTTGAAAATTTTGAACACTCCCAAGAGGGTTTTATCATACCGTTCCAAAAGCTCACGGCCTCTCCCTTCTCCGACAAAACCACTGGCTGTACATACTCAACTGCGGCATTAGAATTCCAGTATAAATAGCCAGCATAAACAGTACCACTCGCTCCAAAAAAATCAGTACTCACAATAATCTGAAAATCTGATGAGTTTTCTTTTCCGGCGAGCGGGCGTACAGTCAGCTCGTCTTCGACGGAATCGTCCATCGGAAAAAACCATACACCGGAACGAGCGAGGTCATTCACAGTCAACTCATATATTTGCTTGTCCGACATAGTAAGCACACTTATTATTTAATTAAACGCCATATCAAATTGAAAAACTCAGGGCGCCCAATATCACCATACGCTTTTTGCAGCCCTGAGAAAACAGGTGAGCGAAAATAGAGGACAATATGGGTTAGATCACTAATCTCTGTCGTCGTATTAGTTTGTGGTCTGACCCCGCCTCCTTCCAAACCGGCGGCATCAGTACCCTTTTCCAACCAGACGGTTCGGCCATCTGGCAACTTACGGATATCAACCACATTTCCTGGCGTCATCTTAGTTTTTCCAGGCAAACCCGAGATCAATTCGTCTCTCGTCAGATTCGAACCTGAAACTCCTTTTGCCCCACGTGCTCAACTGCCGCTCTGATCCAAAACCTTTATCTCGCGCCAATAAATACTTTCTGGTAATGCCTGATTCTGATTAAACAGTGAAAAAACCTCAATCACATCATCAATATTAAACCACTCATCTTTTTTTAATGGAACACGGCCCGCGCTAAACGACAGCAGGGTTCCATCTTCAAAGTTCGTGCTGGAATTTGAATGATAGCCTCTAAACAGCCTTTTACTTTTCGCGTCATATTTTTCAATAAAACAAGTAAATCTGCCTCCAGCAACTTGCACATAGTTACCATCATCGTCAGTAATGCATGCCAGTGAGCTAGGACCGTAGCTTTTTAATTTCTTTAGCGCCTTTATAATCTGCGCCTGATTAACACCAACTTTTACAGGACTATTTTCGGCTTCGAGCTTCATACTTACCACCGTCACGGAACATAGACTGTTGTAGCGCTTCAAGACTTCGCCCATTTGCTGGCCATTCCGCTGCGCGATGGGTGTGATTTGCTGGATGTCATCAGTCGCAGGCTCAATGCCGATCCATCCTGAGTGAAAACGGGCGGCCTCTGTGCCGCCCGATTTGTGCCCCCTATTTTTCCGCCCGAACGGCCTATGGCCTGAGGCTCCAGCGCTTCAATTCAAACCGACTTTGACGGACCGCTCGGACGACCAGGAATCCTGGCCTGCCTGCAATATGGGTTCGGCAGGAATGCGGTATTTACCGAATGCGGTGACTACAGCCTGGTCTACCTCAGCGTTGCCCGAGCTTTCGACCAAAGCGATTAGCGGTACATTCGAACCCGGCTTACCTTGCACTTGCAGCGTCACCGGTTTGCTGACGCTGCCGCGTTTGATTTGCTTGTTCAAGGCAATCTCGATGTCCATCGCCGTACGATTGAGACTCTTGCGGCTGGTGTCACTCCAAACGTCGTTGTAGCGCTGTGTCTGTTCAGGCGTCAGCACCAACCCTTGAGCGCGAATCCGCTGGATGCCCTTCCACGCGACATCGCCGGCATGCTGGCTGGCCTCCACGTAATACATCATTGCCCCAAACAAATCCGGTGGGCCACCACGGCCCTCCTCCATCAATTTGGCCAACGCGAGTTTGCTTTTATCACTGTCACTCTTGGTCAGCGCCGACTGGTAAAGCCGCCGCGCCTCCACATCATTGCGCGCTTGCCCACGGCCCTCTTCGGCCATGCGTGCCAATCTCTCGTAACCGAGGCCATCCACGACCGCAACGGACTCATAGAGCGCTTGGGCCTTGGCAAAATCCTGTGGTAAGCCGCCGCGACCGAATTCATACAAAGCACCGAGCGCGGCCTTACAGCGCACGTTGCCGTCGTCGCTGGCGTTACGAATGAATTGAACATCGTTTGCTGTGAGGCTTTTCTCGCCTTCAGACAGCATGCATCGAACATTGGCCAGGCTCTGTTCAAAGGAGCTTTGCGGCTTGACGGTTTGACAACCCGCGAGGAGGCCTGTGAGTGCCAGTACAAAAATTGCCTTATTCATATGATGAGTCCGTAGTATCAAAAAAGGTGGCAGATCACAGATAACGACAAAAAAGGGACATATTTATTTAAATCAAAAAACACTTAAATTAAATAAATTCGTCCACTTTCCCTCTCATTTTTTAAGCTCCCGACCACATGGATTGATCATCTGCATGATTTCTGTATTTGTAGTAACCACAAGAGCAGGAAACTTCGTAACATAAATTGCCTCACTGGTTCGCCCGGTAGCTTCCACAAAGTTGCCCTCTGGGCCGACATAAGCTTTTTTTCCTTGCGGTACCATAACGTCAAGCATGAGCTTCTTTTTCTTCATGTCCGGATTATTGCGCACATCGTATGTCCAAATCTGTAGAGCATAATCTTTGGTGAATAAATAGAAATTCGGTGATGTATCTCTGGACTCGTAGAGGTGAGCGCACATGACGTCACTGGCCGCTACCGTTAAGTCGGGTTTGTAATGCTGACTGCTATAACTGGCAAGTATCAGCTTTGTGCGTGTCTGTACCGCAAGTGCGTTCTGTGGACGACACGGTTTCATGTCACTAAAAGGATAGGTGCACCACGCCACCTGACTCATCGTGACGATATCCTCAGGCTTTACGGAAAGATCCCTCTGGATGGAAATCTGGTCCTCGGGCCTTTCGTAGGGAATTCCTGCGCAGCCTGTTAGTAGCGCGAGAGTGTACAGGATGACCAGGTAAAAATATTTCCGATATACGCTACAATACTTCATTGCTGAACTTCCCTTTCTGCTGCCATGATTTTTGTACCGCTGCTGAATGGCCAAACATGGGTCGAATAAACTTTAAAAAAGGGGAAAGGTTTATTTAATCGACACAACGTTTCGGAAGATTAAATAAATCCGCCCTTTTCGTTTCACTCTGATTAGAAAGCCGTCGCCTTACCCTATTGGCCCTTTCATTGTGGCGGCCAGGCACGAACAAATAGTGGTTAAAAACATTGGGGGGCAGACTATTATTAGTAATTTAATTAAAATCGTCGTCTACCCCTACTTAATTTAAAGAGCAACTCTGCTGAGCTCCCAAAAACGCAAAAACGTGATCTGACCCCTATCTCCTTTAACGATCAGCCACTTACAATTTTTTTGATTATTCGGGAGGGCGCTCAAAAAGCATATCTAAAAATGCTGAAAAAGAAGATGCAACAAAAGATAATTCGGCATCGCTACCGGGAGATGCTTCATGATGCCACATCACTACGCCTGGATCTTCAGACTGACGATTCTCACGATAATCAAAACAGAGCGCATCTCCATTTCCTAACACCGAAAAAATAATTAAACCTTGAACAAAATCCTCGGGCGGATGTTGATATTTCATCTCCATTGTTTCAAATGAGCCCTCGATTTCACCGAAAGGCAAAAACATACCGGCGCTGCTCGTGACATCTTCTCCGAGGAGACGATTATAAAACTTAAAAACGGGCTTGTTCAAAATAAACGCGCCATTAAACCCTATTGAAACCTCTTTGTATTTTTCAGGAAAAACCACACCTGCCAATGCTTCAAAAGCTGCTATTTCAGCAGCATTACCTTGACCATAATACGAATCAAAACTAACGCCTGCGATCATTTTATTGCCCCTTGCTCATCGATTCCCACCCGACGTGGCGCGCACCATTATGGAAAACCTCGGGAACCAGTTGCATCCTACCGGTATCCTGATGGTGATGCCAAGTATACCCAGGGATCTTATCCTGACCACCGCGAATTGCTTTTAGCTGTACGTCCGTGAATGCGGAACTTGGAACGGCGCCACTATCTATCTGCGTTCGCAAGTCACGGGTGGCCATCCTTAACTGCCCCTCGTAACTCGCAGCCCGAAATTCGCTGATATTTATATGTGTGTCGAATTTCGTAATATCATCAAATATAGGGAAGCCTTTGTTATCAAAGACTACGCGTGCATTTGAACCATCTGGCAGCACAATATCCTTATGCATTCCCGCCAGTTTCACATTAGGCATCCCCGACGGCGGAACAGTCGTAGATAACACATTATCGGCACCATATTTATCACCCAATTCCTCCCGTATATTTCGGGAGTCATAAGGCACATCGCCGAGATTACCTTGGATCGAACAACTCCCTGCATTACAGGTATAACAAGGCCCCGTGTTATGCACCCAAGTGCTTAGCTTACCGACATAAAACGTATGTCCTATATCCACCGTCAGGTTGTATGTCCTTCCCTGCGGCTGCAGCAGCTTTATCGACACCACGGAGATCGAAGCATCTTGCGTCGCACCATCCCCCAACGATTGCAGCTGATCGCCCGGTTTGAGCTCTATCAGTGGTACAAAGCCTTTGCGCGCAGGGACGTAGAATGGATGGCCCGGAGTGACTTGCAAGGTCTCTGTTGTACCTTCGCCTGCGGCGCCGTTTTTCACCAGCGTCAGCTGATAAATCGGCTGGTCTGTTCGAATGTGGGTAGCGGAAACCTTGGAGGCGAATGGCTCACCTCCCATTTCAGACTTGGTCCAGACGATATCGCCCACCTTGAGCGCATCAATGGCTCGCTCACCATCGGGGGTGGCGACCATCGTCCCTGCAGCAAAACAGCATGGGCTATAGCCAGCTAATTTCGCCTGAGCTTGGTTGGCAAACTGCTCAGTCCCCTTTCCGGCCGCGGCATCTATGCCTTTACCTGCAACAGACTCGAGACCTTTACCAGCAACCGTTTCCGCCGCCTTCCCTGCAATAACCTCCGTACCCTTGACCGCCAATACATCCCGTGCAGCCAACTCTTTAATCGCGTTTAAAAGTGTTCCCTTACCCACTCCACCGATAGGCATGAGCTCAGCAAGTAGCTTGAGATCAATATTTGAATTGATGCCACCGCCCACCAAAACCCGAAGCCGGTCTATTTGCTCTGCCTGGGACGCAGCGTCAGAACTGAGCGCGGCGATCTCAGGGAGCTTCCTGATAGCCGTACCCTCTCCGTATTGCTCGGCCCACGCATCAGGCACAACCCCCATACCACCGGGTTCATTGTTGTAGGTGGTGTTACTCGAAGGATTGAACAGCCGCGAGTCTGTGTACTGCTTGTCTGTAGACTTGAACGCAACGACCTGATCCCCGTTCGCGACAATCGGGCTACCATCTGCCCAGGTCAGAAGAACTTTCTCGTTTTGCAGCTTAGTGATCACTCCCCGCGCAACACTCAGGTCGTCACCCAGAGCTTGCCCCTCAGGGTTTGTGGGGCTGTAACCGGCGAGAATGCCTTGTAGCTCATTGTTGGTTTTCTGATCGACTTCGCCCCCCGCTACAAATGTCAGGAGAGCATCCCACTCAAAGCCAGATCGGCTTTTCCTCGTGGCATCTAGACTCTTGGCCTCTTCGGCCAGTCTCTTCTCTTCCTGGACGTGCAACTTCCGGTTGTAAGACTGTGCATTCCCGGCGATTTCCGAACCCATGGCGACATCGCCATCAACACTCGCCGCAGCGAGTAACCCCACCAGCTTGGATGCCGCATTGACCAGTCGATCATGCTCTGCTGGATCACTACTACTGAGCAGAGATGACTTATCCAACGTCACGATGAGCGCCTCATTGGCGCCCGCAGCAATCGCCCCCGTCTTAAAGTCGCCGCCCATAGCTTCAGAAAGCAACCCGCCTACTACGGCGTGCAGTGCCGTTTTGCTCAGACCACTGTCCTGGAGTTTGTAGGCATTGCCAAAATCACCAACGCCTGTGAAAGCGGTCGCCTGCAGTACATCAAAAAGACTGCCCTTCATGGCGTCCTTGAAGCTGCCTTGTCCAAGGGCTTCAGAAAGCGTTCCGCGCACGGCACCGCCGGCTAATTGGATCGTTCCAAAACGACCAATTGCTGCCGGGTCGTTCCAATGGGGCACAACGCTTGGGCCGGTTACTTTGTTAGTTACGGGGTCGCTCTGCGCGCCGAACCAATTGCCACTGGCGTAATTCACAAAGCCTGCGGAAGCACCCGCGATCAGCGATTGTTTCATGCTGTCGCTGCTGAACGTTTCCTTGAATGCTGCCCCCAGGTTGCCTTTATTGTTTATGGTGCTAACGACGCCGGTACTGGCAAGCGACGTCAATGAGGCCGTCGCAATGACGTTGCCCAACCCAGCCGCAGTTCCTGCCACTGCTGCGGTGGTCGATGTCGCAGCGGTAGCGGTGGTAGCGGCTGCCATGGTGGAGCCGGCACCCACAGCGCTGCCTGCCGAGGCCGCAAGCGCACTGGCCGCTCCCGCCGTAAGCACAGTGACAACAATAATAATTGCCAGCATTGCACCTTGACCAAGACTGGAGTGGCTGTATTTAAAGGAGTCATGCAACTCTTTCACATGCCGCCAATCCACATCCCCACGCTTCTCAGCTTCTTTCAACCAAGCCAACTGAGGATCTGCCTTGACCATCACATCAATCGTCTGGCTAACCGTGTTCTGATCGATATGCTTGATATCGATCTTCAGCCCATCAACGGCCTTGATCGCCAATTCGCCCTGCGCCTTCAGCTCACTCTGGCGCAACGTCTCGTCGGTATTACCTTTACCCTTGGCGCTCGTCCAAGCCAGGTCGCTCTTACTCTTCTCGTGACTCTCCTGATGCAGGTCTTTAACCGCTTCAAACGTCACCGCGCCGCCGCTGGCAATCGTCAGGTCATTACCGCTGTCGAGCTTGGCGCGCTGATACAACTGGTCGCCGCCACTGACAAGCGATAAGTCACCCCCCGTCTTGATCTCAGTGCCAACGTTGGTAACGCGAGTAACCTCATCGCGCTTGGTCTCCTTCGCGCCCCAGCCGCCCTTCTTTTTCATGTCGTAGAGGGTGTAGGTGCTGTCCTGCGCAGCCAGCAGGTTCAACTTATCCCCGCTATACAGATAAGCCTCATTCCCCGCACTGATCTTGCTCGCCACAATCGTCGTATCACGCCCAGCCTGGCTCACAAAATCCCCACCCGCCGTCAACACGCTCGCCACTTGGGTAGTCTGGTCGTCCGAGGTCTTGATGCGTTTCTTGCCGTGTTTTTCCTTGCCCTCGACGTTGTGCATGTCGCTGACCGACGCCACGTTGAAGTCGCGCCCAGCCTCAACGGTCAGGTCTTTGCCGGCCGTGGCCGTGCTGCCGATGATGTTTACATCCTGCCCGGCCTTCATGTTGAGGTTGCCGCCCGCCGTGACGCTGGCGGCGAGGTTTTTGACGTCGGTGGTGATGCTGGATTTTTCGCCGCCGTCGCGGGTCTCGTGCTTGATGCGGGTGTCGCTGGCGGCGATGAGGTTGAGGTCGCGGCCGGCGGTCAGGTTGGCGTCTTTGCCAGCGGTGAGTGCGCCTCGGTTGGTGAGGTCGCGGCCGGCGTCGATGGCGAGGTTTTCGCGGGCGACGATGGTGCTGGCGCTGGTGTCGGTGAGGGTGCGCATGCCGGCGCCGTCACGTACCTGGATCGCGGTGTTGTCGTTGGTGATGTCGCCTTTGAGCGCAGCCAGGCTGACTTGGTTGCCGCGAATTTCGCCGGCCATGGCGTTGCGGATGCTGTCCTGGGCCAGCAGGCTCAGGTTGTTGCCAGCTTCCATCAGGCCGCCGGTGTAAATGCTGCCGCTGCTGACGGCGGAGAGGTTGTTGCTGGCGCGCAGGGTGCCGACGTTGATCAGATCGCCGCCGGTGACCAAGTTGAGGTCGCGGCCCTGGATCAGGCTGTTGCCGCGTACGTTGCGTGATTCGGCCTGGGCCAGGTAGAGCACGGGCACGAGGACGGTCTGGCCGTCGACCACGCGGTTTTCCATCCACACGATGTCGTGGGTCAGGGCGCCGACTTGCTGGCTGGTGAGCGTTACGCCGAGGCTCAGGCGCAGGGCGTCTTTGCTGGCGAGGGCGTTGTCCATCAGGTAGCGGAATTGGTCGGCGTCGCTGTACAGGCCGCCGGCCAGGAAGCGTTGGCCGGTTTGCGCGAGCACGGCGTCGCGGATCAGGCGGCTCTCGTATTGGCCATCGCCCAGGCGGCGCCAGGCGCTGTCATCGGTGAACCCGAGTTTGCCGAGCATGTAGTCGGAGCTGAAGAAGCCGGTGGTGGTGGCAAATTCCGGGTTGGTCTCGATCAGGTAGTGGCTGGTCGGGTCGGGATTTTTGACGAACAGGCCGTACTCGCCCTTGGGCAACTGGAAGTTCGGCGCGGTGGTGGGGTCGACCGGCGCGAACGGCGTGCCGGTGTAGTCCACGGGTACGAAGCCGCCGCCGGGGGCGACGCTGGCAACCGGCAACACGCTGCCGGCGGCTTGGGCGCTCGGGTCGTTGGCGTGTTTGCTCAGGTTGATGTTGATGCCGCCGACGGGGATGCCGGTCTGGTCGTCGCCCAGGGTGCCGGTCAACTGGGCCAGGGTGTTGTTGTGCAGCGTGCCGTTTTGCAGGGTGCGCGCGACGTTGAGGTTAACGGTGCCGCCCGCTTGCATGGTGGCGGCATAGCCGGGGCCGCCGTTGTCGGTCCAGGTGGTGACGTCGCTTAAGTGCCGGAACGGTTCGCTGTCGGGTGAACGGTTTTTCAGTTCTTCGAAGCGTGCCTTATCGAAATGCCCGGCCGCCGTGGCCGCATTGAACGCTGGAACGTCGACATATTGCATGCTTTCAAACAAATCGTCGGAAACGTGACCTGGCGTGCTGACGACAATCGTGCGCTGCCCCGTGCGCGTCGCGGCGCCCTGGTTCAGCAGGTCACCGGCGGTGATACTCAGGTCGCCATTGGCGGCCATCAGGCTGTAGCGGTTCTGCACATTGTCGCCTTGCACCAGCATGTTTTTGCCAGCCACCAGGCGCGCCGCTGCCGAATCCTTGGTCGCAGCCTCCAGGTACGTCTCGTAGATGGTGATATCACCACGCTCCCAGTTGTCTCTCTCGCCGCAGTGCTGGTGACAGATCCAACTCAGGCTGCCGGTGGTCAGCGTCTGCCCGAGTTCGAATGCGTCTTTGGCGTTTTCGATGAAGCCTGCATTGATGCCGATGGAGCCTTCGCTTTCCACGGTGCCGGAGCGGTTGCTGAACAGCACCGCCTTGCCGCCATCCACCGCTGCAAAACTCAAGTTGCCCTTGCTGTAAACGTCGCCATACAGGTTGCTGAAGCCATTACCGCGCAACGTCATGTCGCCGCCGCTGAACAACAGCGTGTCGGCCGCGTTGTTGATGCCGTTGACGGCCGTCAGGTTCACCGCACCTTGAGCACCGAGGGTGCCCCGGTTATTGATCTGCGCCGCTGCGATGTCCAACTGCTGACGCGCGGTGAGGAAACCGAGGTTATCCAGGGTGCCGCCCAGCTTGATCTGGATGTTGACGCCTGCGAGGCGACCGCCGTTCTGGCTGAGGTTGTTCGCCGCCACCGTCAGGGTTTGCAGGGCCGACACGCGGCCGCTGTTGGTGATGTCGCCAGGGGTGGTGATGCTCAAGTCGCCGTCGCTGAGCAGTTCGCCGCCGTTGTTCAGGCTGGCCACGTCGAGGACCAGGCCCTTGGCGCTGGCCATGCGGTCGCCCGCCTTGAGGGTCAGGCCTTGGGCACTTTTGTAGGTCAGGACTTCGTTGAGTTGCACACGGCCCAGGCCATCGACGTTGCCGAACGCCCAGTCGGCGCTGCCCGTGCCATTGATGCTGCCCTGGCTGCCGCTGAGGCTGGCGGTGTTGAGGCGGAACAGGCCGGAACCTGCGTGCTGCAATTGCCCGGACTGGTTGTTCAGGCTGGCGGCATCGAGGCTCAAAGCGGTGCTACCGAATTCGAGGGCGCCGTTCTGGTTGTTGATCGCACCGCTGAGGGTGAGGCTGCTGCTGGCGCCGGCCAGCGCACGCAGTTGCCCGCCGTCGCTGTTGTCGAGGTTGCCGCCGCTGAGGGTCAGGCCTTGATTGGCCTCGATCAGGCCGCCGCGGTTGGCCAGCGTGTCGCGGGATGTGAGGCTGATCTGGTTGCCGCTGATCTGGCCGCCCGCGCCGTTGTCCAGTGCAGCGCCGTTGACGGTGACCTGCTCTTTGCCGAACAGTTTGCCGCCACGGTTGCTCAGGGCTTCGACGGTCAATTGCAGGTTGCCCAGCAGGCTCGCCATCAAGCCCCCACTGCTGTTGTCTACCGTGCCGGCAGTGACGGTCAGGCTATCGCCCTGCACGGTACCGCCCAGGTTATTCAGGCTGCCGGTCGTCAGCTCGGTAAGCCCGCCGCCGCTGAGGATGATGCCTTTGCGGTTGGCCACGTCCTGGCCGCTGAAGCTCAGGCCCTGGTTACCGGCCAGCAGTTGGCCGGCGTCGTTGTTCAGGTGCTGCGCGGTGATGTCCAGACGCTTGCCGCGCAGGGTGCCGCCGCCGTTGTCGAGGGTGGTGAGGGCCTTGACCAGAATGCTGCGCTCGCCGGCATCAAGGGTGCCGCCCGCGTTGGTCAGCAGGTCGCTGACGTTGAACGTGATGTCGCCGCCATCGCTGACCAGCGCGCCCTTGTTGCTGTTGATGAAGGTTTGCGCGGTCACGTCGACCGAGTTGCCGAGCAGGATGCCCGCACTGTTGTCCAGGCGCTCACCTTGCAGTTGCAGGAGGCCCTCACTTTGAATGCGGCCTTGGGCATTGAGCAATTGGCCCGGCCCCTTGAGCAGCAGGCTCACACCCTGCGCGCCGCCGGCCAGCAGGCCCGCGTCACGGTTGTCGAGGTTTAATGCACGCACGTCGAGCTGATCACCCAGCACGCGCCCGGCGCGGTTGTCGATGTCACCGCCGCTGGCGTCGAGCAGCAATTGCTTGCCGACGATCACGCCGCTCTGGTTGTTCAGGTTGGCGGCGTGCAGCGCCACATTGCCCTGCCCGGCCTGCAAGCGGCCCTGAGCGTTGTTGAGCTGTTGGGCGGTAACGAGGGTCAATTTGCCGGTGTTGGCGCTCAGCACGCCGTTGGCGTTGCTGCTGAGGCTGCCGGCGTTGAGGTTAAGGTCGGTGCTGGCCTGGGCGAAACCCTGGCTGTTGTTGAACGCATTGGCGACGGAGAGGTTCAGCGCGCCGTTATCGGCCTGGATCAGGCCCTTTTGGCTGTTGTCGAGGTCGCTGGCGTTCACCGTCAGCGCACCGGCGACCAGCACGCCGTTCTGGTTGTTGAGGCTGGCCGCGTTGACCGTCAGATCGTTGGCGACGATTTGCCCGCCAGTGTTGTTCAGGGCGGCGCTGCTGAGCACCAGGCTGCCGCCGGCCATTTCAATGCGGCCCTGGCGGTTATCCAGGGAGGCCGTGTCGAGCGTCGCGGCCTGGCCTTCACCGAAGCGAATCAAGCCGCCAAGGTTGGCGATGGCCGGTGCGCTGATCGCCAGGTTTTGCTCGCCGAAGATTCGCGCGGTGGCGCCCTGGTTGCTCAGGTTGGCCGTGCTGATGCTGACGGTTTTGCCCTGGATGATGCTGCCCTGATTGGTCAGCGCCTGCGCGGCGGTGATTGCCAACGCGCGGCTGGCCAGCAGGTTGCCGCTGGTGTTGACGGTTTGCGCATTCACCACCAGGTCGCCGGTGGCGTTGCGGCTGTTGTCCGCTGCCACGCCGGCTTCGATGATGCCAGCGTTGGTCACGCTGGCCGCGTTGAGTTCAATGCGTTGGCCGGCGGCCACGCTCTTCTGGTTGACCAGGGCTTGGGCGCTGGTGACGTTTACGTTGCCGGTGGCGTAAACCTTGTCCGTCAGGTTGACGCTTTGCGCATTCACCCTGACGTTACCGGTGGCCGCCGCCTGCGCCATGCTCAAGTGGCCATTGGCATCGAGCTGAATATCCCCACCACTGGCCGCCAGCGTGCCGTCGAGCTTTACGCCCACCCCAGCCTCGGTGCCCACCAGTTTGATCGCGCCTGCATACATGCCGCCCAGGGCCGACGAGTCAATCGCCAGCTCCGGCTTGGCGCTGCCGTCGTCGGCGCGCGGGGTGGCGGTGAGGGTGTTGGCGTCGACGTCGTTGCGACCGGCGATCACCGCGAGTTCGCGGGCGTTGATCTGTGCGTTGATCTTGGCCGAGCGGGTGATGATTTCGAAACGGTCGACGTTGCTCGCGTTCAAGCCTTCGCCATCGATAGTCACCGCGCCGCCGTCAACCTGGTAGCGCTGCAACTGGCCACTGGCGTCGAGCACCGGCTTGCCGGTGGTGAGGGTCACGTTGGGGGTGTTGATAAACCCGCAACCGCTGCACGTGACGCCGTACGGGTTGGCAACGATGACCTTGGCCGACTGGCCCGCCACTTCGGTATAACCGCGCAACTGGCTCGGGCTGCCGCCGTTGACTTCGTTGAGAATGACACTGGCGGCGCCGCCCTTGAGGTTGGGGTTGCCGACGATGTAGCCGCCCAGTTGGGTGTTGGTGACCGCACCGGTGGCGTTGTTGAGGATTACGCCGTTGGGGCCGACGTTATAGTCCTTGAATTGGTTGTGCGAGAGGCCGCTGCCATTGGGCGTGGCGATGTTCACCACCGGCACGCCATTGCCGGCCTGGCCGACGGTAGTCCCCGGCGCGCTCACTGCAATCCCGTCGGCTTGGGCCAGCAGCGGCTGCCAGAACAGCGCGTTAACCAGGATCAGCACCAGCCCGCGCTTGGGCAGGCCGAAGAACGAGTCCCGCGGCTTCAGCGCAGCAGAAGGTTGGCGTGCCAGAAAGGCAAAGTGGCGAATATCCATATTCAGATTCTCGGTGCTGCGGGGCGTTGAATTACAGGAAGAAATCCATGCGGAAGTAGATCGGCGCTTCGCGCTCGCTCATCACAGCGCTGGCTGATGGCCAGGCTGGATAATTTGAACGAAGCGCCACACGCCGTGAACGGATTCAGGTGGCTGAGGATGACGGAGTGTTTGCGGTTAACCTGCGCGCCCGGCGTTGCGAACGCCATAGCATCGTGGTCTGAATCAGCGAGTAGAAAATACCGGGGCCGTGGCAATAACAAAAACATGTTCGATCCGTCGAAAACCAAGGCCAGCAAATTAACATCGAACTTGCGCTAGCCCAACGAACTGAACCAGCCGCACAGCCCAATCAAACTCAGCCCAACCTATTGATTTATAAAAACAAAAAACCATCAGATAGACAGCCAACTCAACACTGGAAGCATTATTCCGACAAGCGGCACCTATCTTAAGAGCGCTTCACCGGAGCGCTTAAATTTGCCACTACTTAGCCATCAAGCGCTCTCCGAGAAACGTTAGTACCGGGAAAAGCAGTAAAGTTCGCGACGTTTTTGTGAATTGGATCCCACTTGTCGGTATTGAGGTAGGTCGCACCTATGTGCTCGGAAGCGATCATCCACCGGTTGGCCAAGGCTGACCTGGTCTTGATCCTGAGGTGGTCTAAGTTATGAGAGGCTGTATTTCTCCTGCAACTTTTGCATCACTAATTCATAAAGATAGGGCTTACTCCCTCACTGATCACTATTTCCTCTGGAATCCCATCATAGACAAAAAGCTCATCACCTAAGTATAAAAATGAAAGGCAAAAGTCGTTATCAAACGAGAGAAAAACGCCTGCCACTACATCTTCAACTAAGGACTGCACGAGCGATGCTGGCACTAACCTCTTTGCTACAATATCGAAGCAATAGAATTCACCGGTCTGTCACCCTGTCCCTCACTGTTCGTGCTCAGCGGCAAAGTTAATACAGCTAGGACGCAATTCGTCGGACTTACCACTCTCCCTCTTTAGAAGTTCGCCTTTGCGATAAAGTACACTTCTGATCGCCCAAAACGCAGAAAACCGGGGTCTGCCCCCCTATTTCTCCTGAAAATCAAATAAATCCGCCCCCTTTTCCTTTCATCCCCTTTTCCCCATCATTAACAAAAATACTAGTGCCTTTTTCTGTCTTTACGACTTTTCAGCCATGACAACACCCAAATACCCGCACCTACTGGAACCCCGCAGTAAGCACCGATTTTCAGAGAGGCATTGATAACGCTAGCCTCAAGCGCCCAATGACCCAGTTTGAAATATGCAATCGTCGCCACGAGTAAATTGCCGACAATACCCACCACAAAAAATACCAGAAAAAAATACACAACTAGCGTACCCAATAGGTACCAACCTACCGTTTTTGGCTTCACTTATTACTTCCCATATTAGATACACCACCACTGACAATTTCAGACAATACAGAACCTGTCGCCACACCTGAGGTTTCGCTCGCCGTATTTCCTATTAATAGTTTCAACTGCCCCGTGATCACACTTCCGGATTTATAGCCTATTGCAGTGCCTAGCACAGAGCCCAGCAACGAATACTTCGCCTCCTCGCCCTTGATTACACTGCCCAAATAAGCGCCACTCAATCCGTATCCTTGAGTCAGCCAGAACCCTCATCAGGATTGTCAGGCGGCGAGAATGGATTGAGGGGAGTGCTTGAGCGAGCGCTCTGTGTAAAAATCGAATAGCCTGCATGGGTTCGGTATCTCCGTTTTGTGTGGTGCAAACCAGGTTGCCGCCTCATGCAAGCCTCTTCGATAATTCCAACTTCTTGATTTTATATAAGAAAAATCGGGGATTTTTCAGTGTTTGATTTCGATTACTTACTAATTTTCTATTTTTATAGTCATCAAGGAAAATTTGTATCCACGAAATTTCTAGCAAAATCTTCTGCGTCTATTTGTACGCCAGCCTGCGCGAATTTTTCCGAACTCACGCGCCACACTTCTTTTATTTTCTCCACCAGGGATTCCGGGAAATCCATCTGAGAGGCGACGATATCACTCCAATTGCCTTGCTTCCCATACAACTCGTGCAACTTGGGCGCCAGCGCACTTAACGCCGCGCGCTGCTCCTCTGTCAGCTCATCGATGGCTGAAAGCACGTAGCACTCCAGTAGCCGGAGAAAGGGCTTCCCCTCATATCGATTCATAACGGTTCTCAAATAAAATCCGGGTGAACTTGCAATTGCTGCAGAAACTCTTCGAAACTATCGGCAAGTTGGGTGCGCTCTGAACCTTCATGTGAGTAATACCAGACAGAACCGGATGGCGAATTCAGAGAGATATAAAACTGGCTCCCCCCTCCGTCGCGCCCGAGGGGCAACATGAATGGCCCCAACACTTGAGCCCAGTCATCGAGAGCCTTTTCCAGGCTGTCGGCGGCCGAGCCCCCTAATGAATAAAACCAATCAACACCAACGCTGGCATCTGACGAGGCGTCCAGGAAAAAACTTCCGGCTTCAGGATGCCCGCCGTTGGCACATCGGATGAATTGAAGATAGCTCTCTGGAAGCCTACGGCCCAGCCGAGCCTCAAGGGCGTGAACGCTGGACTCATCACCGCTGAAACCCACGCTGGGGCGTCCCCCGACATTGATGTTCAACTCAGCAATATTCATTCTTTCACCTAATTTTTGGGGGCGCCTCTTGGAATTGCCCATTCGGAATATCCACCCGCAGCCCCCGTATCGGGATGCAACACACGCCACCAGGGAGAGCCCGGGAAAATAGGGGTCAGACCACTAATCTATGTCTTTGTATTAAATTGTGGTCTGACCCCATTTTTGCTTGGCGCTGCGCGGCACGAAAAGCGTAAACAGCTGCTGGCCCAGACCGCCAATTATCCTTATTTTCTCCCACAACGGTTCGACGGAACCTGTGCGATAGCACCAGGCGTCTCCAGCCCGGAGAGCAGTCGAATCACGCCACCGCAATACCCGTCTTGCCTCTGTAAGTACGCCTCGTAATCTTTACCCGCTTCAGGAACAAATACACGTGCATCTGGAACACAAAACGCTTCACCGGTAACCATCTTCATCACTACGACAGACGGCACACCCGCAGGGATCACAAACTCGGCATAAGACTCGCCATAGCTCAGGTGATCGCTCCTCCAGGAAGCGGGCATTCCGATACTTCGTTTGGTGTGTTGCCCCAAGGTGGAGTTGACCTTGTCCGCAACGGTGTAACCGTAGGCAAAAAGAGGTTCTTTACTCGAAGCACAGTCTTGTCCGGGGTTGCCGGCAACAGGCAAACCGTTATTCCCAAAAAGACGAATGCGTGCGGTGGTTGCCTGATCGTAAGGTATGGGCTTCTCATAGCCAGTGACACTACAGCCACTCAGCAACAGCGCAGAAAAGAGGGTAAGCAAAAAGATCTTCAAGACGACTCCTAGGCTCACATATCAAGCGGTTATGAGTGATTTATTGAACAGCTAAATCTCATAGGAAAATAGGGTCAGAACACGATTAATAAAACTAACGTATTTATATAAAAACACAGTTTTCATCCGAATAAAAATACGCAGACCGATTATTTCCACGCCGTATAATATGCAATGCAATATCGGGCAGTAAAACTCTAGGACAGCGAGCTATATAAACCCCATAGCTGGATAAGAATTTACAGCTTAGCCACATGATAACAGGCCAGCAAAATAGTACAATTACAAAAAATAAATCACACTTTTAAAAGAGCAACTCTGCTGAACTCTAAAATACATATAAGCGCCGTCTGGCACCTATTTTTCCTACCCTGTTTCATCTATCAACTTTTGTCACATCAGAGCAACAACCAAATCTTGGAATTTTTTCATAATTTCGAGATGGTTCAAAACTTGATCTGGCCTCTTCAAGCTCATGAGGATTAAACTTTTCTCGCCTAATAACAAGGCCGCCCTCCTTATTGAAAAAGTAAGACTCCCCACCTATGACCTCGTCTCCATCCCCTTCAAACTCACGATGAGCCGCCATAGTCAAAAATAAATTATCCGCATCTGTTACTTGAAATTGGTAGGTCAGATATTCACGACATTTCTTATCTAAAAATCCGACACCCACCATTCCTTTATCTATGGAGAATTCAACAAAGCAAGATGGCGCAGAGTCCGACCCAATAAGAGCCGTATATGACTCACCCGAGAGATGCCTAGAGTGTGCCAGAGATTCATCCATTGGCGCTATCGCAAACTTCTTCATCCGAAACCAAGACCATTAGTAACTCTAATTAAAACCCCGCCTTGTTAGCAGATTGTAAGATGGCCTTTGGAATTACTCCATTCTGTGGAGAAACCTTCAAGATAACAGCATCACCAACTCAACTTTTCCCCTTGAGGTGATTTCGCCACGGTACAAGCAAACCGTCCAGCAGGACTCGATCAATAACACCGTCCTCAATAGCGCCAACAAAGGTAGTATCTAACTGAAACTCAAAGGAAAGATTTTGATTTTCAGATAGTTTTTTTTCGGCACCTACCAGCGCCTCTACGTCATCTAGGTTTTTTGAGTCCATCTCAATAGGAAGTATGTTTGGCGGCAAAGCCGAATAAATTTCTAAAAACCCACCTACAACTTCCGCGCCACTCTCGCCTATCTCGTCAATAAATTTCGGCGGAGTAACGCTCCATATTCTTGACGCGGCAACCTCATTCACAAACTGCTGCACATTAGATCTAATCGACTTGTCCAAATCCTGAGCCACGTAAAAAATTAACTTTTGCTTCGCAAGCTCTAGCGGTATGGAATGCATTACTCAGCTCCTTTCTTGAGAGGGTATGCCGGGAGAGCTGACCCTGGACCGCCCGGATTATATCTAAAGCCTCCTGGCATATGCGCGTCCAAATGCCGTGTATCAGGCAGTGGCACAGTAAGTGGCGAACCCTGGACATGGTGCATAGGAATTCTCTCGCCCTTTAGCCCTGCATCTTCAGGAAAAACCTCAACCCATGCATCGTCAACTTTCAGTGTTTTCCTTTAGCTATCGCGGCCTGATTTTCAGTACTTAAGATTTGACCATATCCAAGGTCATCCCAGTTATCACGCAGTGCTCTCCAGTCTGCGGCATTTGTACGAACAACACCTGTCCGAGTAGTACCAGAAGTAACAACAGGCACAGGAGGCACGACTTCGCCCGTCGCTTTTGCGCCATTAAATCAGGCCAAGCTCTCGCAACTGCCTCTCACTCGCAAACTCTAATCCACCGTTCTCAACCCTAGATCCTTCTGAATAATGGGAGTACCCACAGACATTACACTGATAAGCCAGCAATCCATTGTACTTACCTATAAACGCGCGCATTCCCTCAGACTCACATCTGGGGCATTGCTCATCAACTTCGACAGTTGCCAGCTCCTCAATCGTATCGCGTAAGAATCTCGCAATAGAATCTTCATCTCGAGTCTGACGTTTCAAAACAATACTCTTGAAATTAATTAAATCACTTACCTTAAAGGAACAGTATTCAACTGGAATATCCCTCTCATCTATTTTTGCAAGGATATGAACCTATAGCCCAAAAACGGCCCACCGGTAAGATGCTTACGGTTACTTCTCATCCAAAATAGTATTACTTCAAGAACTTGCCTCGAAGGTGTTTCGTCACTTAGAGTTTCCACTACCGACTGGAATTCATGCCATATTTTTAAGGGTAGAGTATGCATCAGTTGCCCACCTTAACCGGGAAGTTTGTAATTAAACTCCCTGCTTTATAGGTGAATACCTTTATCACAGACGTAGGAATGCCGCCATCCTTCAATGTAGCAGTACCAATAGCCCGACCCACATCAACTGTTCTTACGAATTGGCCATCTGGCAGCGCTACAACCGGGGACTTTACAACAGAACTGCTCTGTAGGATGCCTTTCAGCTCATCTGGAGCAATGGTAAATACGGAGCGCGAGTTGGAGATTTCTCTATCGAAATGCCCATCTATAACATGATCGAAACCCGCAGATACGGGATTGCCGTTATCACGAAGAGGGGTCGTTTCCGTGCGGCCATTGGCAATGTTTACACGCGAGTTTACTCGGCCTGGGATCTGAGTAGCAGCTTCGCCTGTCGCTTTTGTACCAACTAACTTCTAGCTCTTTACTGCTTCAACCCCAGCAGGTGCTTAAATGGCCCTTCATCTAAATCAAGCCCCATATCTAGAATCAGCAGAACAGCCTCTCTATATTCTTCGTCCGTTATAGAAATATCATATTCGCAAATATGATCGCACAATATCTCAAAGGCTAGGTTCTCTTCGCTATACGCGACATAATCCAAGGCGCCTTGGAGAAGATCGGAATTTAATCGACCTTCAAATTTTTTCCCAAACCTAATGATACGATCCGCAAACATAAATCCTACTTGATTGGTTTGTAAGGTGGAATTGGAGCATCATCAGGAAATGCAGTAACAACCTTTCCTGTAGCCGGCTGATATACAACTCGCATTCGTACGCCATCACGAGTTTCATAAGCGACCCATTTAGCAGCATCTCCTTTAGCTGTATAAGCGCCACCGGTTCCAGTTTGCGCGTACCACTTAGTGCTCGGAGATGTCGTGATATCGCCGACCGCGTCAACAATCTTATCACCTGACCAACTTTCAGGAAAAACTGTCTTCCCTTCCTGTCCCGGCCACATATGTCCACCACTGCCTGGATTATCACCGTACAGAATATGTTGCTTTGCTTCAGGAGAAAGAATGTCAACGTAATCCTTCCCAAGTCCTTTTGCACCTAACCCCCCGCTAAAATCTCCAGCGTTATCTACAACGTTGCCATTAACTGTAGTAGTTCCCGGAGCATAATCTCCTGACAGCTTCCCGCTATAGGCCCCCTCGGAACTAACCCATACAGGCGCGCCCGTTGTAGCTCTTGCCGCCCCACCTAACTCCGCCCTGACAAACTTCGCCGTCACTTTTTCAACGATCAAAGCACCGCCCTTCACGGCGCCGCCGGCACCCGTCACAAGCGACGCCACGTCCACTATCAGCTTTCCAGTTTCCCGTCCGGCGTTAAACGACCCGGCTGGCCCAGCTCTTTCATACTCCTCGTTCAACTTATTAATGCGGTCAATATATGACTGTTTAACGGCGTCCGACACATTTCCCAGTACATCCCCACTGTTAAACAGTGAGCTCAACGATTTATAGGTTTCTATCGGGCTGCCAGCAAGATCTATGATGCCGTTAACGGTATCGACCAACCCTTCAGGGACCCCAACCAGCGCTCCTGCTCTAAAACTGATGTCCTGACCCTGGTCGACAAGAAACCACTTCGTATCGACGCCAGCTCTACATTTACCGGTCGCGCACGCCGCTTTTTCCTGATTTTTCTGAGCTTCTTGTTGTTCGCTCAGATAGTTGTTCTGAACCGCATTAGTCCCAGCCTGCGCCCCCGTCACTGCACCGCTCAGATCACCGCCAGCAATGCCTCCGGCCAGCCCCGCCGCCAAGCTCGACAACGCTGAAACCGTCTCTTTTTGCTTCTGCGTCAGATCATCCGTGGCCGTCCCTGGATAAAGCTGGTGAGCAATGAATTCGCCCGTCGCAGCCCCGGCACCGCCTGCCAGTGCAGAGTTGCCTTGCGCCTGAGCCACTACCGCTCCCAACACGGCATGGGCCATGGTATTGAGCGCAGTGTTATCCCCAGTCGTTTTCTTGATGACTTGCGCCAGATACGGCGCTGATGCGCCCGCAATGGCTGAACCGATATCGCCCCCAACCAGCCCTTGCAATGCCGCCGTTACGGCCTGGGCTACACGCGGGTAGTCACCGCCCACACCGTAGTCAGCCATGACTTTTTTGTACGCATCGCTGGCAGCGATTTGTTTGTCCGTCGGCTGATCATTGCCTTTCCTCTCCAGTTCTTTGCGACCCGCCTCTTTGGCGTTGAGCTCGCCTTGTGTGTGCACAATGTCGACGGTTTGAGCACCAATATCCGCAATCAACTGCACCTGCCGCAGGCGCTTCTGCTCTTTCTCCTTATCGAAGATGGGGCTGATACTGCCGTTGGCGTGTTCAACATCGTGGCTCAGCGTTGCCACGTCCTGCTGCTGTTTGGCAGGGTCGCGGATGTCAAGAGTGCCGTTGGAAATCGCCGATGAGGTGGTGCCGCTGTCACTGTCGCCATGATTGAACGCGATCAAGGTGCCGGTGGGCATGTTGCTGATGAACCCGTTGGCGCCATCGCTGCCACTGCTGACGCTGGCACTCTGCAACTGACTTGAGTACTCAGCCTTGTTCTTTAAAACGCTCCAGCCGAGTGTGCCGGTGTTCAGGCGGTTTTTGTCCGGCGTGGCAGTGCTGGCGATCACGCTGCCATCGAGTTGGGTGTGGTTGCCTACATCAATCTGGTAGCCGCCCTTACCGCCGAACAGGCCGGTTTGCTCCTGCACACTCGTATAGTTGGAGTCGATCTTGCTTCTGCTGATGCTCAGGTTTGCACTGCCACCGCTGCCAATGATGGCAAAGCTGATGCCCCCGCTGACATCCGTCTGCTTGGACTTGTAGTCATCCGTGTCTTGCAGACTTTGCAGCGTAAGGTCACGACCCACATCGGCGGTAATTTTATCTGCGCTGACCTGCGCGCCCTTCAGGGCGGTGTCTCGCCCGCTGATCAGGCTGACCTGTTTGCCCGCGTCGAGGGTCGTTTCCGTCCAAGTGGTGCCGGTGCCCTTTTCTTTACCAGTGCCCTTGTTTGCATTGGCGAAGATACTCAGGCCACTTTCTTCGGAACCCACGCCCAGGCTGATGCCAATCGCACCGCCGCTGCTGTTGTTTTTGCCATCGAGTTTTTGATTATTCGCCGCAGCGTCCAGGAGAATATCGCGCTCCGCCGCAAGCCGCATTTCGTTACCGGCTTGCAACTTGCTGCCTTGAACATGGATATCGCCTGCTGCTCCAGGCGTACCGTTACCGTCCGCCACGATGGTGAGGTCGTTGCCGGCCGTCAGGCTGCTGCCCTGGCTGAGGGTCTGCTCCTGGGTCTGTTTGGAATCGGATTTTTGAGAACCCAGGGAGAGGCTGATCCCCACAAACTGCGAAGCATTTGCGCTGTTCATGCCGCCATTCTGCTGAGCCGCTTGCCACGCTTGCACGCCGGTCAACCCCGCCTTCACACCTTGCAAAGCCGAGAGGCGGCCGTCGTCCTCGCTTTTGGCTTGCTTGGCAGTTCGGTAAGCGGAGTCCACCGCGCTACCCACGGTGCCGGACAACGCCAGAGTCAACCCACTGGTCTTGCTCTTGGAGGTCTGCTCGCTGCGGTTGTTGTTCTCGGAAGCCAGGATGCTGACATTTTGCCCGATCAGGCTGATGTCCTTACCGGCAACTACGTCAGAACCTCTGATGGTCAGGTCTTTACCGGCCTGGACGTCCACACTGCCCAGCACACTGCCGATATTGCTGGCCCTGGTAGTTTCAGTGCTGCTGGTGGAGGTGGTCTTGTTGCTGCTTGAGCCCAACGTCACGCCGATGCCGCCGCTGCTCATCAAGCCCGATTTTTTGGTCGAGGACGAATGGCTTTGTTCAAAGGTTTCCGTCGCCCCATCAATCACCACATTGCGCCCGGCAATCAGGCTGGTGGCATTGGTGGAAACCACGTCGCTGGCGGTAGTGCCGATGTCCCGACCGGCACGCACGACCACGGTGTCAGCGCTGATGGAAGAGCCCTGCTGGCTGATCTGGTTACTGCTGTCGATGCGCGTTTTCTGGCTGCTGGACAGCAACCCTTTGCTGGTTTTGGTTTTGCGGTAATAGCTGTAGTCGGTGTCTTGCGCGGCGTTCAGCGCCAGGTCATTGCCTGCGTACAAGTAGGCTTCCTTGCCGGCACTCGCGCGACTGGCGCTGACCACGATGTCGTTGCCAGCACTCAGGGAAAGGTTCTCACCGGCCACAAGCGATGTACCCACTTGCTGAACGTGATCTTCCTGGCTGGTGACCTTCTTGGAATTAGACGCCGAA
Source organism: Pseudomonas sp. PWP3-1b2 (assembly GCF_049896045.1). Taxonomy (NCBI): domain Bacteria; kingdom Pseudomonadati; phylum Pseudomonadota; class Gammaproteobacteria; order Pseudomonadales; family Pseudomonadaceae; genus Pseudomonas; species Pseudomonas sp. PWP3-1b2. The sequence continues at coordinate 23,884 of NZ_JAFCTN010000006.1, read as the reverse complement.
TGCTGTTCATTCGCCGCCGACGTCAGGTTCAAATTCCCCTTCGCCACCAGCGCAAGATCACGTGTGGCATTAACCTGACTGCCAATCGCACTGATATCCCGCGCAGCCACAATCTGGAAGTCTCGCCCGGCCTCCACAACGCTGCCGTACTGGGCCGCGCTGCTGCTGCGTGAGTAGGTGCTGACGATATTGGCGTTGCGCTGTTCGGCGGTGGCCAGGTTTACGTCGCGCCCGGCCTGGATCCGGGTGTCGGCGCCGCTTTTCAGCTCGCCGCCGGTGCTGTTGACGTCACGCCCGGCTTGCAGGGTGAGGCTGTTGGCGGCTTCGATGCGCGCGGCGTTGTCGACGAAGTCGGTGCGTTCGGTGCGGTAGCCGCTGCTGCTCTGGTGGCTGGTGACGGTGCGTTCGTTGAGCACGTCGCCGTTGATGGCGCCTACGCTGACGTCGCGCCCGGCGATGATGCCGCCGGCGCGGTTGGTCAGGCTGTTGCCAGCGAGCAGGTCGAGGCGGTTGCCGGCTTCGGTGAGGCCGCTGTTGACCATGTTGCGCCCGGCGCTGGCGGCGAGGTTGTTGGTGGCGCGCAGGGTGCCGACGTTGTTGAGGTCGGTGCCGGACACCAGGCTCAAGTCGCTGCCGGTGATCAATGCACCATTGGGCGCCAGGCGGTTGTTGGCCTGGGCCAGGTAGAGCACGGGCACCAGCACTTGTTGGCCGGCGACGGTGGCGTTTTCCATCCACACGATGTCGTGGGTCAGGGCCGCGACTTGTTCGGCGGTGAGGCTTACGCCCACCGACAGGTTAAGCGCCTGCTGGCTGCCGTAGGCGTTGTCCATCAGGTACTTGAACATCGCCATATCGCTGGTCTGGCCATCGATGAAGCGCTGGCCAGTGCGGGCGATCACGGCTTGCTGGATCAGGCGTTGTTCGTAGAGGCCGTCACCCAAGCGTTTTTGTGCCTGGTCCGGGTTAAAGCCCAGTTTGGCCAGCAGGTAATCGGAACTCAGGAACTGGCTGAGGTTGGTCAGCTGCGGGTTGGTTTCGATCAGGTATTTCTGCGGGTTGGAGACAAACTGGCTGTCGGGCAGGCCTTGCACACGGTTGACCACGACGCCATCGGCGGAGGTGCTGCTAACGGGTACGCTCGGGCCACTGGCCGGCGCACGGTCAACGGTGCCGCCACTCAGGGTCCAGCTTTGAGGCGCGGTGCTGCCGGGCGCGCTGGCGCTTTGGCCACTGAGGCGGAACAGGCCGCCCTGCCCGCTTGGCAGGGTAAAGCCGGGCAGGCTCAGCGGGTTGATCTGCTGCTGTGCCAAGTCAGGCGGCAGTTGCTGGTTGAGGGTGACGCGGGTGGAGTACCCGGCGGCGCCACTGGCACCGGTGGCGCCAGTCGTGGTTTTGGCACCTGCGCCAATGTAGTTGTAACCCAGGCGCACCACGCTGTTGTCGATACCGGCTTGCGCCTTGACGTCCACCGCGCCAGCAGCCTGAATCACGGCGGCGTAGCGTTGATCATCGCTGGCGATTTTGGTGACTTTGCCGAACTGGGTGTTCTCGCTCTCCATCATGCCGATGAAGTTGGCGACGCTCGCTTCCAGGCCGCCGAGGTCATTGGGGTTGTAGCCAGGGCTTAGATACCAATACTTATTGGTCAGCGCGCTGGCGGCATTGAACCAGCCGCGCGGATGCTCGGTACGCTCTGAGGTAAAGTTGCGGTAGGTTTCGGTCTCGCCGGTTTCGATCCCGGTGTTCACCAGGTTGTTCAGGCGCGCGGTGAAGTTGCCGCCAGTTGCAATTGAACTGCTGCTGTTGAGCAGGTCGCCGCCGGCCAGGGTCATGTTGCCGCCCGAGGTAATGCTCGAGCCGGCACTCGCGGCAGTTACTTCCAGCTTGTCGCGGGTCACCACTTCCCACACATAGTTACGGCCCGTACCGCCGGCATGGCAGTCACCGGCGTTAACGTGCTTGATGCACGCGCCTTCAGTGGCGGAAGCGGTGTAGACGCCTGCGTCATTGACGGTCAGCACCGCACGCTCATTTTTGATCGTGCCGGCGCTGAGGCTCAGGTTGCCGTCGCTTTGCATACTCGACGAGCTATTGATGATGCTGTCGGCCCAGCCGCCCTGGCCGTCGCGATCGACGCTCAGGTTGCCCATGCTGTAAATATCGCCGTAGCTGTTGTTCAACGACGCAACGCGCAGGCTCATGTCGGCGCCGCTGAAGATCAGGCCGTGGTCGTTGAGCAGCGCGCCAGTGGTAGCGGTGAGTGTTTGCCCGCTGCCCAAGGTGGCGTAGTTGTTGAGCGTGCCCGCGTTAACCACCAGGTCGGTGGCGGAGGTCAGGCGACCATGGTTGTTCAGGATGCCGCTGATGGTCGCGCGGGTCACGCCACCGCCGGCGATGCTGGCGGTGTCAGTCAAGTTCGCCTGAGCCGCCGTGAGGTTCAATTTGCCCAAGCTGCTGATGCGCCCGCTGCTGTTCAAGTCGCCGCTCAACGTCAAGTCAAGGTCGCCGTCGCTGGCGATAAGGCCGTTGGTGGACCAGTTGCCGCCGCTGCCGATAAAGCGCCGGGCACCGAGCAATTGGCCGGTGCTGGTCTGGTCGAGCGTATTGACGTTGACCGTCAGTTGCCCGGCCTGGATCACGCTGCTGTTGGTCCAGTTGCCCAGGGTGATGGTCAGGTCACCGCGCGTCACCAGGCTGCCGCCGACGTCGTTGAGGTTGACGGGCGCAATACCAAAGGTGCCAGTGCCCACGTGCAGTACGTTACCGCCGAGGTTTTGCAGGCTGCCGGCGTTCAGCGTCAGGTTGGTGTTGGCGGTTTCCAGCACGCCGTTGCGGTTGTCGAACACGCCACCGATGGCGAATTCCGTGGCGCCATCGGCGCCCAGGGCACGCAGGCGTCCGGTCTGATTGTCGAGGCTGGCCGCGCTCACCTTGAGCGTGGATTCGCTTTCGATGATGCCCAGGCGGTTGTTCAGTGCGCCGCTCAGGTCGAGGTCGATCTGCCGGGCGGCGATTTGGCCATCGTTGTCGCCGCTGTTATCGAAGTCGTGGCCGACCACGCGCATCAGGCCTTTGGCGTACAGCCCGCCGTTGCGGTTGTCGAAATTGCCGGTGGTGACCAGGCCGTTGCCGCCTTGCGCAGAAATGCGCCCGCCATAGTTGTCTACGGCACCGGCTTGCAGGTCGAGGGTTTGCCCCTGCATCACGCCGCCCTGGCGATTGTTGTTGAGGTCGTAGCCGTTGCGCAGCACGCCGACGACACGGGTCTGGAGCAAGGCCTTGAGGCTGGCGAGGGTGCCGCCCCGGTTATCGAGGCTGACGGCTTTGACATTCAGGTCACCGGCCTGGGCGATCACTTTGCCGCTCTGGTTGTCGATGGCGTCAGCCACGTCGAGGGTCAGGCCGTTCTGGCTTTGCACGGCGCCTTTGCCATTGTCCAGGCGGTTGGCGGTGAGCGTGAGGTCGGCGTTCTGGCTGTAGATCAAACCATCGCTGCCGTTCTGTACCAGGCCGCTGGCAGTGATGCTCAGGCGGTCGTTGGCGGCCAACGTGCCACGGTTGCGGTTGTCCAGGCCACCGGTCAACAGGGTCAGCAGCCCCTGGCTGGCGAGTTGACCGCCCTGGTTGTTGATCTGCGCCGCGCGGCTGATCAGCAGCGGGCCACCGCTGGCCAATTTGCCGTTGGTGTTGGTCAGCGTGGCGAGCAGGTCGAGGGTGGTGGCGGTGCCGCCGCTGATGCTGCCGGCGGTGTTATCCAGGTTCTGTGCGTTCAGGCTGAGCGCCGCAGCGCTGTCGATCACGCCGCCTTGGGCGTTGTTGAGCAAACCGCCCACGGTGAGCGTCTGGCCGGCGGCGCTGGACAGCACGCCGTTGGCGCTGTTATCCAGCTCGCCAGCGTTAACAGTGAGCGCTTTCTGGCTGACCAGCGCGCCCGCGCCGCTATTGAGCAGGCTGCCGGTCAGCGTGGCATTGAGGTCGCCGTAACGGCTCGACAGTGTGCCGTTGTTGCGGTTGTCCAGGTTCGCGCCGCTGACGGTCAAGCCCTGCCAGCCGGACATCAGGCCGTTCTGGTTGATCAGCGTGTCGGCCTTGAGCACCAGCAGGTTATTGCTGATCAATTGGCCGTTGCTGTTGTTCAGGGTGCGACCGTTGAGGTTCAGGGTCTGCGCACTGGAGAGTTCACCGCCGCTGTTGGTCAGGTCGCGCAGGTGATTGATGCTCAGGTTGCCTGCGGTGGTGATCAGGCCACCGGTGTTGTTCAGGTCGCCGGTTGCCGCGCCGAAGTCCAACGCAATCGCACTGCCCAGCAGCGAGCCGCCACTGTTGTCCAGGGCCGCGCTGTTGAGCGTTAAGGTGCCAGCGGCGTTAATCAGGCCTTTATCGCGATTGACCAGTTGGCCAGCAACGTTGAGCAGGGTATCGCCACGGCTGGTAACGGTACCGCCGCGGTTGTCCAGACTGGCAGCCTGGGCATCCACCGAAGCGGCGGCAATCATGCCTTTAACGTTGGCCAAAGCCTGGCCGATGCGCAGGGTCAGCGCGGTATTGCTCAGTAATTTGCCGTCACTGTTGTCGAGGTTGTCGGCAGTGAGTGTGAACGCCTGGGCACTGGAAATTTCGCCGCCCTGGTTGTGCACGTCCTTGAGGTTATTGAGCATCAGCAGCGGGCCGTTGATCAGGCCGCCGCCGTTGTTGAACTCGCCACGGTTGAGGTCCAGGGTCAGGCTGCTGGCGCCTGTGATCTGGCCACCTTGGGTGTTGTTCAGGTTTGACGTGCTGATGTTGGCGCCTTGGCGCGCGCTCAGGGTGCCGTTCTGGCTGTTGTCCAGGTTTGCGCTGTAAACGTTCAAGGTGCCGTCAGTCACCAGGCGCCCGCCTTTATTGTCCAGGGCCCCCGTGTTGGTGATGGTCAGCGGTCCGGCGCTCGACAGCGTACCGGCGCTATTGACCAGAGTACCCGTCGTGACAGTCAACAGCCCTTCGCTGCTGATCAGGCCCTGATTGCGGTTGAGCAGTTGGTCAACCGTGAGTTTCAAGCCGCTGCCGGCAATCACCAGCCCGCCGTCGCTGTTATCCAGTTGCGTGCCGGTGACCAGCACGCCCGCCCGGCTCGACAGCTCGCCGTTGCGGTTGTCGATGTTGGCCACATTCAGCTGCACACCACCGATACCGGCAACCAGACCTTTCTGGCGGTTATCCAGGCTGTTCCCGGCAAGGGCGACGGTGCCCTGGCTGGTAATCAGCCCGTTCTGATTGTTCAGCGCGCCTGTATTCAGGCTCAGCGCCTTGCCGGCTGTGACCAGGCCGGCGACGTTATCAAGGGTCGCGACGGTCAGCGTTGCCGTGTCCAGGCTGGAGACTTCACCGCCATGGTTTTGCACATCACCTAAGGACGCAGTCAGCGCGCCATTGCTGGTAACCAACCCGCCTTGCGTGTTCTGCAGGCTGCCAGCCGTGATGTTCAGGCTGTCGTTGCTGAGAACGCGGCCGTTGTTCTGGTTGTTGAGCGTGGTGGCGGTGACCTGTGTGTGCTGCCTGGCACTCAGGGTGCCGCCCTGGTTGTTGAGCGTTTGGGCATCAACGGTCAATGCACGGCTGGCGGTGACGCTGGTGCCAGTGTTGTTGAGGGTCTTGGCGCGCAGGCTCACATCACCGGCTGCGTTGCGGGTGTTATCGGGGTTAACGCCGGCTTCGATGATGTCGCTGTTGGTGAGCGTGCCGCCGCTGGACAGTGCAATGCGGTCACGTGCGGCGAGGCTCTTGCGGTTGGTCAGGTCACCTTGGGTTTGCACGTCCAGCGTTGTACCGGCGTACACCTTGTCGGTGAGGTCGACGCTCTGCGCAGTCACCCGGACGTTACCGGTGGCCGCCGCTTGCGCCATGCTCAAATGCCCATTCGCATCGAGCTGAATATCCCCACCACTGGCCGCCAGCGTGCCGTCGAGCTTCACGCCCACACCGGCTTCGGTGCCCACCAGTTTGATCGCACCTGCATACATGCCGCCCAGGGCCGACGAGTCGATCGCCAGCTCCGGTTTGGCGCTGCCGTCGTCGGCGCGCGGGGTGGCGGTCAGGGTTTTGGCATCGACGTCGTTGCGACCGGCGATCACCGCCAGTTCGCGGGCGTTGATCTGCGCGTTGATCTTGGCCGAGCGGGTGATGATTTCGAAACGGTCGACGTTGCTCGCATTCAAGCCTTCGCCGTCGATGGTCACCGCGCCGCCGTCAACCTGGTAGCGCTGCAGTTGGCCGCTGGCATCGAGCACCGGTTTGCCGGTGGTGAGGGTCACGTTGGGGGTGTTGATAAACCCGCAACCGCTGCACGTGACGCCGTACGGGTTGGCGACGATGACCTTGGCCGACTGGCCCGCCACTTCGGTATAACCGCGCAACTGGCTCGGGCTACCGCCGTTAACTTCGTTGAGGATGACGCTGGCCGCGCCGCCCTTGAGGTTGGGGTTGCCGACGATGTAGCCGCCCAACTGAGTGTTCTGCACCGCACCGGTGGCGTTGTTGAGAATCACGCCGTTGGGGCCGACGTTGTAGTCCTTGAATTGGTTGTGGGACAAGCCACTGCCATTGGGCGTGGCGATGTTCACCACGGGCACGCCATTGCCGGCCTGGCCGACGGTGGTGCCCGGCGCACTCACCACGATGCCGTCGGCTTGCGCCAGCAGCGGCTGCCAGAACAACGCATTGGCGAGAATCAGCACCAGGCCGCGCTTGGGCAGACCGAAGAACGAGTCCCGCGGCTTCAGCGCAGCAGAAGGTTGGCGTGCCAGAAAGGCAAAGTGGCGAATATCCATATTCAGATTCTCGGTGCCGCGGGGCGTTGAATTACAGGAAGAAATCCATGCGGAAGTAGATCGGCGCTTCGCGCTCGCTCATCACTGCCGGGCGTTCCAAAGAATGCGCAAAGGTCACGCTGGTGCTGACGTATTTGCCACGGGCGAACAGCTCCAAGGAGTTGCTCGAGACCCGGCCGTGCACTTCGCCGTTGTAGCGGCCGTTGCTGATCACGCCCTGGTCGTAGCCGACGCTGGCGCCGTATTCGGCAAAGGCTGGGCGCATCCAGTCCCAGGTCACTGGGCGGGCCCAGCGCACGTCGTTGCGCCAGTAGCCGCCGCTGTCGCCGGTGAGTTGCTGGTCTTTGAAACCGCGTACCGAGGATGAGCCGCCGAGGCTCATGCGCTGCGGGCTGAACAGCACGTCTTCGCTGCGTTGGCCGGTGGCCAGGCTGGAAAAGCTGAACGACTCGCCCCACAACGAAAAAGGCTGCAGGTAGCTGACGGTGGCGGTGTATTTGCGGTAGCGCGGGTTGGGGTTCAGATCGTCAAACTGGTTACGGCCTTGATGGCTGTTCTGCGCATCGAAGGCACCGATACCGTTTTGCATGCCGAGGTCGACGTTGACGAAGGCCGTGCCGATGCGGCGGCCGTGGTTGATGCCCAGTTGCAGTTCGCTCAGGCGGTTGCTGCTGGTACCGAGGCGCTCATCGTTGATGTAGTTGTTGGTGCGCAAATGCGCGACCCCGGCGTTGAGCGAGGTTTTGCTGACGTCGTCGCGGTGGATCACCCGCTCGGCGCGAAACTGGTGGTTTTCGTTGTCGCCCGACTGCTTGAACTTGAAGGTGTCCGTTTCGCCCACGGCGCGGTAATCACTCTCGCTGTAGGTGTAACTGAAGTTCCACCAGCCCCACGGCAGGTTGTAGTAGAGCATGCTGTTTTTCGAGGTTTTCTGATGGTCGCTGACACCGTCGTGGCCGCCGCGCAGCACCAGTTGGTCGGCCAGGCCAAGCGGGCTGTCCCACTCAAGGCCAGCGCCCCATTGCTGTTCGCCGGTGCTTTTCTGGCCGTCGTTATTGCGCGAGAGGCTGGCACGCCAAGGCTTTTGCGGGGTGTTCTTGACCACCACGTCGCTGCCGCCAATCTGGCTGCCGGGGGTGAGTTCCATTTGTGCCTGTTTTGATGGCAGGCGGTTCAACTGGTCCACCAGTTGCTCGACTTCACGCAGGTTGAGCGCTTCGCCAACCTTGCCGGGAAAGGCCATGGCCAGTTCGCGGTCGGTCACGTTGCTGCCTTCGGCACCTTTCAAGGCTTCGAGTTTGCCCTCGACCACCAACACCTGCAGGTGGCCGCTGGAGAGGTCCTGCTGCGGCAGGTAGGCGCGGCTGGTAACGCGACCTTTGGCGATGTAGTAATCGGTGATCTGCTTGAGCAGTTCATTGAGCTGCGACACGCCCAGGCACTGGCCAACGTAAGGCTTGAGCAGGCGCTCGCGGTCGGACGCGGGCAGGCTGTCGGCGCCCTTGAGTTCGATGTCTTTGATGGGGAAGCAACGGGCGTCCACGGGCGCAGCCGGGGCTTGAGGCTTGGCCTCTTTGCCGGGCAGGTCCTTGAGTTCTTCAAGACGGCGCTGCTGCTCTTCGAGCAGGCGGTTTTGCCGGTCGCGGATCAAGTCTTGATCCCCAGGCGTGGGGGCGGCCATGGCGCTGTTCAGGCTCAGGTAAGCGAGCAGGAAAGTGCACAGCAAGTACCGAGTCCGTGGTAATAACGAAGACATGTTCGATCCATCGATAATCAAGGGGCGGCAAACTAACATCGAACTTCCGTGGGTCCAAGACGCTGGACCAGGCGGTCATTCGCGCTAAAAAATTGCGCAAGCCGTTGATAAGTAAACAAAACCAATTATCAAAAAAGAGTTACAACCTGTTACTGGAAGTTTTATTCCGACAGGCGGCAACTGTTTTGATAGCGATTCGACGAACTGCCCATTGAGAGCCATTATTTAGCCATCAAGTACGCGTCGAGATAGGTTAGTGCCGAGGAATGCAGAAAAGTTCTCGGGCGTTTTGTGAATTGGATCCCATTTATCGCAATACCAGGCAAGGCAAGCAGAGTGTGGGAGCTGGCTTGCCTGCGATGGCCTTGGGTATCTACACAATCTTCAAAGGCTGTCGAAACTCCCTGTGGCGAGCGGGCTTGTCCCGCGCTGGGCTGCGAAGCAGCCCCAAAACCAGCCTCCACGGTGTGTCAGATACATCGCATGCTTCTTTACTGGGGCTGCTGCGCAGCCCAACGCGGGGCAAGCCCGCTCGCCACAACGGCGCTGTCTACAAGGGAAAACCAGTCTCAGCCGGCGCTCTGGTCTTTTTCGGCGCCCGGCACCAGGGTCAGGCCAGGGCGTTCCACGTCGCGGGACACCTGGGATTTAACATCTTCCACACCGCCTTCATCGTCGTTGTGGATCACCAACACACCGGGCTTGCGAAATTGTTCCAGGTGGCCGTCGCCCAGGTTGAAGCTTTTGCTAAGGCTCTTGTCGCTGAGCGCATTGGCCTCGGCGCGGCGCTGGGCGAACTTGCGCCCTCGGCGCTGCTGGTAGCGTGCCCAACTGATGAGGATCAGCGCGTTGAACACGGCAATCCACAGGTAGGTCTGCAAGGTATTGAGCGCGGCAAAAATCGGCGCGTCCAGGCGCGGGCCGCCGTGGGTTTCGAGCATGGCGCTCATCCCGCGGGCCAGCAGCCAGATCAACCCGGCCCACGCGAGTACCGTCAACAGCACATCAACGATCCACATCACCGGGTTTTGGCGAGTCCTAACCAGTTTCATGATCACGCCTCCTCTTGGCTGGGTTTAATACCGCGGTCCGGGCTGACCCAGCGCGCGCGTTTCTGGTGCTGGTTGAACAGCACTTTGGGAAAGCTGACCAGCGTGGTGAACAAGCTGACCAGCCAGAACACCATCGGGTACCACACGGTCCAGAACAGGGTTTTCCACAGGTCTTTTTCGTAGCGCCGATCGATCAGAATGCTCACCGCAAATTGCAGCAGGCAAACCATCGCCAGCACCAGGCCGGTAAACGCCGGCGGCATCAGGGAGTCCACGGCAATCGCTTGCGGCAGCACCATGAATTTGCCCATGCCCCAGAAGATCACCGACAGCAAAAAGGTGAAGGCCCAGCCGGTGGACAGGCAGTACTCGAACAGCAGCGGCCACAGGTAGCGATGGCGCCACTGCCAGATACCCCGGATGTTTTTGAACAGCACTTCGGCGCCGCCCTGGGCCCAGCGCAGGCGTTGTTTCCACAAGCCACCGACGGTTTCGGGCATCAGGATCCAGCACAGCGCGCGCGGCTCGTAGAAGATGCTCCAGTGGTCCAGTTGCAGTTTCCAGCTGACGTCGATGTCTTCGGTGATCATGTCGGTGGACCAGTAGTCGATGCGGTCCAACGCCTTCTTGCGAAACGCGACCACCACACCCGACACCGTGAAGATCCGGCCGAACACGCGCTGGGTGCGTTTGATCAGGCCGATGATCGAGGAGAACTCGCCCACCTGCACGCGGCCAATCAAGGTCGAACGCGTGCGGATACGCGGGTTGCCGGTCACGGCGCCCAGACGCGGGTTATCGAGCATTGGCGCGACCATATACGCCGCTGCGTTTTTATCGAGCAAGGCATCGCCGTCAATGCACACCAGGTATTCACTGCGCGCGGCCACGGCACCCATGCGCAACGCCACGGCTTTGCCCTGGTTTTGCGCCAGGTGCAACACGCGCAGGCGCGGGTGCTGCAAGGCCAGGGCATCGAGCACTTCGGCAGTGTTGTCTTTGGAGCCGTCGTTGACCGCGATCACTTCGATGTTGGGGTACAACTGGCCCAGCGCCGCGTGAATGGTGTCGGCTACGTTGTCGCCCTCGTTGTAGCAAGGGACGATGATCGAGATCAGCGGTTCGCCGGCCAGGGTCGGCGCCGGCGTGTCTTCCTTCCACGGCCAGTGGCGCTCCCAATGCAGCCAGAAGTACAGGCCGCCGGCGATCCACAGCGCTGACATGAACAGCGGGTAAAAGAACACGAAGTCCATCAGGAACTGCCCGGTGACCAGAAATATCAGGCCCAGGGGCACACCCAATACCAGCGCCAACACGAATAAAGCCAGGATTCTGTCGAACATGGTCAAGGGTTCCATTGATTGGAAAGGGCCGGACGTACCGTCTTCAGGTCCGGGGAGTTTTCCAGGAAGTTATCCGGGTAGTAGCCAAAGCTCCTGACCCCCTGGCGTTTGAGTACACCCATCCATTCGGCCATCTGCGCCCCGTCGATGTTTGGCGCGTCTTTCGTGCGCCAGTCTTTGGCTTGCAGTTCAAACACGGTGCGCTGCAATGCACCGGGCCTTGCCTTGACGGTGGCCACGAGTTTTTCCAGCCAGGCGTTGGAGTTCTTCAGCGTCTCGCCTTCCATCAACGGCATGGCCATCGGCGCGGTCCAGTCGTAGGTCTGGAGGAAGTCGTCGAGGTTCTGCGCGAACCAGGTTTCGCTGGCCGGGTTGAGCATCGGCTCGGCGAAGATGTTGCGCGCGGTCTGTACCTGCGGCCCACGGACAGCGCGAACCTTGGCGGTCAGCTCCTCGGTGAAGTCGATCAGGTAGCGGCTCTTGAAGCGGGTCCAGCGTTGCATCACGGCCGGGTCGGCGCGCAGTGCGGCGATGCTGTTGGGCAGGCCATTGGCGGCGTAGGCCTTGAGCGCGGCGGGGCTGGCGTCTTCAAAGTCGGAGAACAACGCGTCGTCGTGGTACAGCACGCCATCAATCGAGGTGTTGCGAGCCAGGTCTTCGTAGATCTCGCCGATTTGCTGACGCACCTTCGGATCAAACGGCGACAGGCGTTTGTATTGGTCCGGGTCGATGCCGACCTGGCCGGTTTTCGGGTCCCACCGCGTCACGCGCGGCAAGGCCGGGTCGAGGGCAAAACTGAGCACCGGCATCCACGCGTAAATCGCCACATGGCCACGGGTGCGCAGTTGCCAGGTCACGCGGTTGAACAAGTCCTGGCGCACCGGCAGGTGGCGGTTGGGGAAGTACAGCGAGTGCACCAGGCCGTCGCCCTTGGGGTCGGCGAAGGCTTGCAGGAACACGGTGCTGGCGCCCATGTCGACCACGCGCTGGATCAACTGATCGAGGTTGCGCGCCTCTTGGGCCGGGTCGGCATCGTAGACGTTGTCCAGGTCCACGTGCAGCACGCGCATGGAAGTCCGCGACTGGGTGCCGACGATGGCGTTGGCGTAATGCTCGCCGTCCGGGTCGGAAGCCACCAGGAACCGCGGGCTGCTTTGGAGGTTGGCAAGGTCGTCGAGGCCGTCGTCCAGGGTCAGCGACATCTGATAGCCCTGCTCGCCCACCACCGCGAGTGAGGTGCCATCGGCGGCGCCGTAAGGCCACACCCACACGCGCGGCGTCTTGCCGGTGACTGCGCGCAGTTTATTGGTAATTGCCGTCACGTCGGCCCGCATGCGCGCCTGGAACTGGGCTTCGGTTTCATATCGGCCGGTGGCGGCGTCATAACGACGGGTTGCGGCGGCGGGCTCCAGGTTGCCTTGGGGGTTGGCCAGGATGCCGGTGTGGCTGGCGTCGGTGTGGGCGGCGATTTCCACCAGGTTCGACTTCGAAATTTCGCGCACCTGCTCCCAGGTCAGGAAGTCGGAACGGGCGCGGGGTGTGCCGGCAAAGTCCACGGGTTTGTTCAGCGGCGTGTCGATCCAATAGCCCACTGGCGCCAAAACGGCGGGCCAGTTATAGGCGCGCAGAATCGGCAGCACACGGGTATAGAAGCTCGAATAACCATCGTCGAAGCTGAGCATCACGGCTTTGGGCGGCAACTCACGCCCGCCGCTGCGCGCGGCCAGGATCTGGTCGACGCTGACCGGCTGGTAGCCGTTCTCGCGCAGCCAGGCCAACTGGTCAATCAAGCGCTCGGTGCGCACCGCCACCACCGCCTGATCGGGGTCGCGGTCTTCGATGTCGTGGTAGGCAATGCCCAGAAAGTGGTTTTTCGGCCACGGCGCTTCACGCGCGGGAACCGGGCGTTCGGCGGGGGGCGTGTAGGGCGCGGGCTGCTGGGCGCAAGCGCCGGCGAGCATTACACCCAGGACCAATAAGCAACGGCTGAGAACAGTCATGGTCAGGCTCTTCTAGAAACGGTAAGTGAGGTCGATGAGCAGGCGCAGGTCGCGCTCGCGATCGCCGTCATAAGGGCGGCTGATCAGGCTCAGGTTGGCGCCGGCTTCCAGTACGTCGTTCCAGCGAACGCGTTGGCCGTAGCCGATCAAACCGACGCCACCGGTGGAGTAATCCCGTTGGCTATACGTACCTGCACCGACCTGGAACTGCTGGCTCCACTGGGTCTCGTAGCGGTGATAGAGCACATGGTTGACCGTGACGGTGGGCAACACACTGAGGTCAGACTTGGGGTTGAAGTAGACCGCGTCGTCCTTGGTGTTGCGGCTGGCGCCGACTTCCAGGCCCAGGTCGACTTGCACGTTGGGCGAGCTGTAGACGCCCTGGCGCCCGGTGAGCAAGGCTTCAAGGCGGTTGTTGCCGTCACTGAAGTGCGAGGGGCTCAACGACAGTTTCCACTCGCGGCTTTCGTTCTGGCGCCAGCGGATAAAGCCGCTGCCGCCATTGGCCGTCACGTCGTCATTCAGCGCACGCAGCGGCGTAGTGGTGAGGAGGTAGCCGAGGCTGCCGCCGTACTGCCAGTTGTCATTGATGTCACGGGTAATCGACACCGCTGCGCCCTGCTTGGCGCCATAACCGTAGGAATGGTTGGAGACTTCGGCCTCCAGGGTCATGTCGCGGGTGCGCTGTTCCACGCCGACACGCTGCCAACGGTGCTGGCCGGTGCCTTCGGTGAAGTCGGCGGTGGCGTAACCGGCACCGGCGAACACGCGCCAGTCTTCGTTGATCGGCGGGCTGTAGAGCACACTTTCGATGCCCCAGTCACGACTGCCCGCCACTGCGCCGGCGTCGCCATTGTTGCCGCCGCCAAAGCTCTTGCCGGTGTAGGCCTCGACGCGCAATTCGGCCATGTCGTGTACATCGCGCAGACGGCTGAGGCGCTGCACCTGGCGGTTGTCCGGGTTGCGTGCGAGTACATCGTCCGTCAACGCGTCCATCTGGCGCCACTCCTGCAGGTCCATGGCGGTGTAGGCCTGGGACACTTCCAGGCCAATGTCACGCGGCGCCTGAGCTTCGATTTCCTTGAGGGTGCCTTCGGCGCGCCGGGGCAGGTCGCGGGCACGGTACATGTCGGCTTGAGCCAGGCGCAGGCCGACGTTGCCCGGAGCCCTGGCCACCAGGGCTTCAAGGCCGGTTTCGCTGCCTTGCAGGTCGCCGCCGTAAGTGCCGGCCTGGGCCGACAGTTGCTGGGCGTCCATCCAATTGTCATTCGGGTTGCCGATCGCCAGGCCCTTGAGTTCCACACGCGGCTTCTGGCTGGTGGCGAGGTCGTTGGCGACGGTACGCGCTTCGTCGACTTTGTCGCTTTCGAGCAGCGCGTAAAACAGCGCAGTGCTGTCATCGACACGGTAACTGGCGTCGGCGTCCGGGGCGGTCAACACCTGGCGATACAGCGGTTCGGCCTGTTCCGGCTGACGCTGGTCGAGGTAAGACGCGGCAACCCAGCGCAGCGCATACGTCGGCAGCTGCACGCCTTCACCCTTGAGGGCCTGGTACTCGCGGATCACCTCAGCGGTGCGCGCCCGTGCCTTTAGCGCGCCAAGGCGGTCGATGCGCCAGCGCACCACGTCGTCATGGGCACTGGCGTCCGGCGTCCAGCGCGTGAGCAATTTGTCGTAGTCATTGAGGGCGCGGTCGGCAACCACATACCGCTCTTTCTCGGTGCGCGTGGCGTACTCGGCCATGCGCACGCGCTCGGCGGCGAGGTCACCTTCCAGCCGGCGCTGGGTCACGGCGTCGAGCACCCCAGGGTGTTTGGCCGACAGGCGCAGCGCCGGTTCCGGCAAGCGGGCTTTTTGCAGGGCGACGATGTACTCGCGCACCACTTCGGGCTTATCGCCGGCGCGGATGAAGGCTTGGTCAAACTCGAACAGGGCGTCGTAATTCAGGCCGGCGCGGGTGAGCGCATAACCCAGGGCCATGCGGCGATTCGGGTCATTGGGGTTGGCGGCGACCAATGCACGCGTGCGGCGCACCGCTTCAGCGGTTTGGCCGCCGTCGGCCTGGGTCAGGGCCTGGCCCAGTTGCAGGTCAATATTGTTCGGCTCGCGCAGCAGCGCCTGCTGGTAAACCGCCAGGGCTTGCGGCCACTGCTTTTGATTGCGATAGGTGCGCGCCACTGTGGCGAGCGCCTGAGTGGTGAGGTTGCGATTCTTGCCCTGGGCCTCGTAGACCTTGAGCACTTCGGCGTCTTGCCCGGCCCACCCGGCAATCACCAGGTGATCGCTGATCTGGCCTGGCGTCTGGCGTTCGGCGGAAAGCTGGCGCAATTGGCTCAGGGCGGGCGTGAAATTGCCGTTGCGCGCCTGAATGATCAGGGCATCGTAAGCCGGGTCGGCCATGGCGACAGCGGGCATCAGCAACTGGCTGCACAAGGCTGCCCCGATGAGCAGTCGCAACCGGCCCGAAGCACTGAGAGGTAGGTTTCGCAGCATATCGTGAGCTTCCTTACACGCGGAAAGCTGTAACGATGGGTAGCCCTGAGCAATTCGCATCAGGGTGCCGGCGTCTAGTGACCCGGCCTAGCTTTCCTGTGGGAACTATCCCTCAGGAAAGTGGGAGAAAGGGCAATTCGGAACAATTGTTCAGAATTGGTGGGTGGGTGGGTGTGCTTGATGTACCGAGGTGCCTGCATCGCAGGCGAGCCAGCTCCCACAGAAGAGCAGATTTGTGCAGGTATTGAATTCTTACTCGGTCGAAACTGTGGGAGCGGGCTTGCTCGCGAAGGCGGCGGGTCAGTTGATTGATTTGGTAGCTGATACACCGCATTCGCGAGCAAGCCCGCTCCCACAATTGGATCTCCATTTTGTCTGGGAGACCGCAATCTGCTCTTAAAAGAAAAGCGCTTTTGATTCAACCACTCAGGTCGGCTACTAGGCCGCCGTGCTTTTGATCTGAGACGCCCCGTTAACCACGATGGCCGAACGCAGGCTTGAAGCCGTGGGTAACCCGGCAGGACGCCGGGTTAGCCGTGCTGGGCCAAGGATGGCCCATCACGGCGGCCCACGGATTCAAGCCGGAGTGAGGGCACACCGAGCCTTAGCGAGGTGCCAAGTGGTGGGGCAAGAGCCCTTTTGGTTACTTTTGGGGCTCTTTTCCAAAAGTGACCCGCTGTAAGAGCGGAACCGATTTCAGCCGTTACCCAAACAACGGATATGTACCAAGACAAACCGCCATCGCGAGCAAGCCCGCTCCCACAGGGTTATGCAGTGCGTCTGGCTACTTACTGAGCGCCGCTGACCGCACCCGCTTTAGCCATCACAAACCCAATAAACTGCTCAACGGTCATCTTCTGCCCATTGAAGGTCACTTCATTGTTGGCGTAATGCAGCTTGGACACCACATCAGTACCCACCAGGGTCGCCAGTTGAGTCCCCACTGCCATGCCGCTGACCATCTCAGCCGCCATCTGCGATTGCTGCTCGATGGCTTTAGGATCAGTCACGCCACCCGCCTGCGCTTGCAGGCCGGCCACGTCGCCGATCATCGGCTTGGACAGGGTCAGGTTGGCATCCAGCAAGGCAACCATTTGTTTGCCCAGTTCAACCGGTGGCAGCTGCATGGACGCTGGCTTGGTCAGGTCCACGATCAGGTTGAACTTGCTCTCGCCGTGGGTGGTTTTCAGCGACAGGTTTTCCACGGCCACTTGCGGCTTGGCAGCCAGCACTTGGTTGACGTTGGCTTCGACCAGGGTCTGTTCGGCTTCGGTCAGTTGCAACTCAGGCACCGGTTGACCGGCAGCGGCGGCGGCTTGCACCGGCTGCATTTTGTCCTGGTAGAGCTTGGTCAGCAGCAGCATCGCCGGAATGTCGACGTTCTTCATGCTCAGGGCCATGGCGGCCGAGCCGACGGGCTTACCCTGGAAACCAATCTCGTCGATCTTGTAGTCGACGCGGCCGGCCAGGTTGTTGTCTTTGGTTTCGCTGGTGTCTTTCTGCTCAAAGCCCTTGAAGGTCAGCACGGTTTTCTGCGGGCCGTAGGTGACCTTGGAATCGGTCAGCTCGACGGTGTTTTGCCCGGTGTAGAAACCAAAGCTGGATTTTTCCAGGTTGCTGGCCACGGTCAGGCCGGACAGTTCGGCGTCGAACGGTGCACCGTTGGCATCGATGACCGAGACTTTGAGGCTGTTCATGAAGCCTTCAGCCTTGACCTTCTGGCCTTCGGCGGTGCTGTCGAAGTCCATGTTGGCGCCGCTGAAGCTGACCGAGGACTTGTCGTCCTTGAGCTCCAAAGGCAGCAGTTCGACGTTGCCGTTGACCGAACGGTTGTAGCCGATGTTGGCCACGCCTTTGAGTGGCGACACGTCTTTGCTGGCAGCGAACCATTTTTCGGTGGTGGCGTTTTTTTCCAGCTCATAGTGACTGGTGGCCATGACCGGCAACCATTTCAGCGATACCAGGCGCGAGAACGGCAGCGGGCCGTGTTCGATGTGGTCGACGAACAGCAACTCCGGGTTCGGGTTGTCTTCACCGAACACACTGCCATGCCCTTTCAGACGGTAGTGAGCGGTGCTGCTGAAAAGGCCACGGTCCAGGGACACCAACTCCAGGCTCGCGGAGCCATCGACGCCGGCCATGGAGGTCTGCAGTTCTTTGTTGGCGTTCTGGATCGCGGTTTGCAGCACCGGCTCCAGCTGCTTACCGGTGTACCAGGCGCCGCCTGCACTGATGGCGCCGACGGCGACAACGAAACCCAAAAAAACAACTGCTGGCTTATTCATGAAGTGACCTGATCAAATCCTGTGAGAAGTGGGCTGTCTTCCTTGAACCCCGAGGGGGTTGGCTCAAGCACGCCGAAAACGGGGGAAGATTAGCACTCGCGGCCGCGTACGGCGCAGTTTTTCAGAGGGTCTGGCCTGCGGTTGGTTCACCCAGCGGCTCAGGAATACTCGGTTTCGATCTCATCAAGCTGGTGATCAAAACTCTTCAGGCGTGCCGTCCAGGTGTACACCAACACCTCAAACTCGCGGTGTATCACCGCATTGCCTGGGGTATCGACCTTGGGGTCACAGAAGTCCAGTTGGTAGCGTTCGCGGGCCATTTGGTTGGCTACGTCAGACAATTCCCGCGCGTTATTCAGCCAATGCCTGCCGTCGGCTACCTGTTTGTCGAGCAGCACACATTGTTTTTTCAGGGCTTCGAGGCTTTTTTCAAGCGGCGTGCCGGTGAGTTCGCCCATCACTTCCTGAAACGTTCGCCCAGGTTGCCAATAGCTGCCCCAGAAGTAGCGGTCGAACACGGTTTCAACACGGCGCAGCGCGACCTTGGTGTCCCAGATCACCACGCGGGTCTTGCCTTGTTCGAGCAAGCGCCGCTTCACCTGTTGATTTTGATAGGACGCCCAGGCGACCACGCCAATGGACAGGGTGCCGATTACCAGGCAGGCGCTGTCGAGAAACACCATGGCGGTGTCGATTTGGTGAGCGAGCATGACGCCGTAAAAATAGGCAGCCGATAACAACACCAGTGCGAAGAACACGCACCAGAAAGCGGGAGCATAAGGGTTTTTCATTATTCGAATCCCCATGAGCAAACGCGAGCAGTGTCAGGCGAGCCATCACGGGGCCCGCCTGACAAAGCATAGCGTTTCGCTCAGGGTTTGCCGGGCTGTGACGCTTGCGTTCGTCCGCTTTCCCAGCCGCCGCCCAAGGCGAGGAACAGATTGATCTGGCTCATGGCGACCTGGGTGTTCGCCGCCGCCAGTTGCGCGCGCACATCCGTGTAGGTGCGGGTGGCTTGCAGGTCGGCCAGGAACGACGCGCGGCCAGCCAGGAAGAAGCGGTGCGTTTGCTCCGACGCTTCCTTGGCCGACTCACCAGCATCGGCCAGCGCGTCCCGGCGTTGCAGTTGCGCGGTGTACTGCGCGAGGCCGGTCTGGGTTTCGCGGATGGCGTTTAGCACCACGCCGTCGAAGTGCGCGAGAGCGCCCTGGGTGGCGGCTTCGGCTTCATGGATACGCGCGCGGGCGCCGTTGGTCGGCACGGTCCAGCTGATCAGCGGGCCAAAACCCCAGCGGTTGGTCGGCGCCGTGCCCAGGTCATCCAGCAGACCCACGGTCCCAACCGTGGCGCCGATGCTGATGTCCGGGTACAAGGCACCGGTGGCGACGCCGATCCGCGCGGTCGCGGCGGCCAGTTGGCGTTCAGCCTGGCGCACGTCAGGGCGGCGCTTGAGCAGCGTCGCGCCATCGCCGACCGGCAGCAACTGAGCGATGTGCGGCAACTCGGCGCAACTGGCGGTGCCCGCCGGCAATTGGTCCAGCGGCTTGGCCAGCAGCATCGACAAGCGGAACAACCCTGACTGGCGTGCCGCTTCGTAGCGCGGCATGTCGGCGCGCAAGGATTTGTATTGGGTTTGCGAGCGGGTCACCTGGGTTTCATCGCCGCGCCCGGCGTCACGCAAGCGCTGGGTCAGTTTGGTGCTCTGGGCTTGCAGGCTAAGCGACTCGTTGGCAATCGCCAGCTCTTCGTTGGCCGCGCACACTTGGGTATAAGAACGCACGACATCCGCGACCAGTGTGATGCGCGCAATATCGGCCGCTGCCTGGGCCGCGTCCGCACTTGCCTGGGCGCTTTCAATGCCGCGCTGCAAGGTGCCGAACAGATCGAATTGATACGAGGTGGTGATACCGACACTGCCGATATTGCCCACCGGGACTTTTTCCGTCAGCAAAAACGCTTCGCCCGACTCCTGCAAGCGTTGGGCTTCGGCCTTGGCGCCAAGGCTCCAGCCGCCTGCGGATTCAGCTTGTTCGGTCTGGTAACGCGCACGTTGCAAGTTGGCGGCGGCCACGCGCAGGTCGGTGTTGGAGGCCATAGCCTGGCGCACCAGCTCATCCAGGCGCGGGTCTTTGTAGAGCTTCCACCAGTCCGCCGGCACCGGCGCCGACACCACGTTGCTGCCCTCGCCCGCGATTGGGCCTTGCAGGTCGCCACGGTTCACGGCGGACTTTTCCGGCAGCTTGTAATCGGGGCCCACCACTTGGCAGGCCGACAGCAACAACCCCAGCGCAGCGGTTGCCAGCAGCTGCTTCATTGTGTGTCTCCGTCTTTGACCTTATCGCCGATGATCGACACCGTCGCCGTACGCCCGGCGATCATGCGGAAGTCCGCCGGCACATCATCAAAGGCAATCCGCACCGGAATCCGCTGGGCCAAGCGCACCCAGCTGAACGCCGGGTTGACGTTGGGCAGCAGGTTGGAGCCGCTGCTGCGGTCGCGGTCTTCGATACCGGCGACGATGCTCTGCACATGGCCACGCAGGCGCGCGTTGTCGCCGATCACGCGGATATCCACGGCCATGCCCACGTGAATGCCGTCCAGCTTGGTTTCTTCGAAATAGCCGTCGATGTGGAAGGAATTGCTGTCCACCACCGACAACACTGGCCGGCCGGCGGTGACGAATTCCTGAGCACGCGGCGCTCGGTCGTTGACGTAGCCGTCCACCGGGCTGCGGATCACCGAGCGGTCGAGGTTGAGCTGCGCAGCGTCCACCGCCACTTGCGCTTCGGCGAGGGCCGATTGAGCGCGGGCCACGCGGGACTGGCTTTCTTCCAGTTGCTCACTCGGCACCAGGTTGCCCAGGCCACGGTTACGCTTGTACTCGCGGCTGGCTTGCGCCAGGGTTTCCTGGCGGTCAGCCAGCGCAGCCTGGGCTTGGCGCAGGGCCAGCTTGAAGCGGTCCTGGTCAACCGCAAACAGCACTTGGCCCTTGGCTACCAATTGGTTGTCGCGCACGTCGACTTGCTGGATCAGCCCGGACACGTCCGGAGCGATCTGCACGATGTCGGCACGGATGTGCCCGTCACGGGTCCAGGGCGCAAACATGTAGTACATGACCATGCGCCACACAACGACGACCGCAAACGTCACGATCAACAACGTGAGGACGACACGGCCGATGGTCAAAAAAGGTTTTTTCATGTCATCAGGTATCGACTGAGTGAGTCCACCGCGCCCAGCAACAGCGCGTAGAGCCCCACATTGAACAATGCCCGGTGCCAGACCAGGCGATAGAAGTGAATGCGCGTCAACAGCCCGTGCACCACCAGAAACAACACATACGTAATGCCCATCAGCACCAGCAACGTGGGCAGGAACACCCCGCTGATGTCCAGATCACCGATCATAAAGGCGCTCCATCAGGCAGCGGCGCGTCCATCTCGGTGCCGCCAATAAATTCCACGCCGGGCAGCAATGACAGGCGCAAACCGGCCAGCGCGTGCAGCAGATGCAGGCGGGTGTCATCTTCGTTCTGCAGGCCCTGCCCGTTGAGGGCGCGGCGCGTGCGGTCCAGGGTCATCAGCAGACCGCTCGGCGCGGGCAAGCGTTCACCCGCTTTCAGGCACGCCTTGAAGTAACCGCCGACGCCTTCCACCACTTGGTTGAGCAACACGCGCGGCACGCCGTAGATACGTGGCGAATAAGCCAGCAGGTCGAGCAGGTTCAGCGCCACGCGCAAATCGCGCAGGGCGGTGCCGGTGTCCTGGTTGATCAGCGCCAGGCGCGGCAAATGCTGCATCAAGCGGTCGAGCATTTGCGCGGCCATGTGCCGGTGCTCGGCCAAGGTTGCGGGCTCGGTGAGGCTGACAATGTCGCGCCAGCTGAAACGGGTCAGGCGCTTGGCCGCCAATTCAGCGCCGAAGGGCCGCGCGATCAGCGTCCACACGAAGGCAAACAGCAAGCCCACAGGCCCGGCCAGGTTGACGTTGGCGAAGTTGAGGAAGTCGGCGTCGTAGGCGCCCTGGATGCTGATAAACGACGAGGTGTTCACCAGCGTCAGCAGCATGCCCAGGTAAAAACGCGGCTGCACGGTGAGCGTGCCAATGCAGATAAACGGCACGGCGAACGCCAGCACCAGCATCGGAAAATCGTGCAGGTTGGGCAGCACCAAAAACAAATACAGGCTGGCGAACAGCACCGACATGGCGGTCCAGAAAAAGAACCGGAAAATCTGCGGCGCCGGGTCGTCCATCGTGGCGAAAAAACTGCAGGCCACTGCGGCCAGAATCACTGCGCTGCCGCCGTCGGTCCAGCCCAGCAGTATCCACAGCACCGACGCGACGATGATCGCGCTGACCGTGGAAAACGCCGAGTAGAACATCAGGCCACGGTCGAGAAACGGCGTGAGTCGGCCCAGGCGCCAGTGGCGGTACACGGCGCGCCAGGTGTCCTGGCTTTCGCCCTGGATGGCGGCTTGCAGGCTGCGACAGTCCTGCCACAAATCGATCCACTCGCCGAGGCGATACAGCGCGTTGGAGAACAGCAGCGTGTGGCGGTCATCCAGCGCTTCGCCCTGGGGTTGCAGGGCATCGACTTGATCGCGCAGGACGCGCCAGCTTTGCAGCGGCGCGCTGTCTTTGGTGTTTTCCAGCCACTGCGCGGCGGCCTCCAACACCGGCTCTATTCGTTCAAGAAACTCCGGCGCGCGGTGTTCGATGGCGTACAGCGCATCGTCGAGCGCATCCACCACCGGCAGCAGGTGAATCATGCGCCCGCGCAGTTCCTTGGTATTACGCACCGTCTGCGGCCGCGCGCCTTCGTGGGGCAACTGGCCGATCATCAATTCGAGGGTGTTGAAGGTGGCAACCATGCCGCCGCGCAAGGTGCTGATTTCTCCAGTGTCGACGTTGCGGGTCAGAAAACGCTGACTGTAGACCTGCGCGTCGGCAAACCACTTGGCCACCGAGCCGTCGAACACGGGCATCAGCCGACGCGGCCAGAACATTGCGCCGACCACAGCGGCTACCGCGATGCCGAGGAAGATTTCTTCGGTGCGCGCCTCTGCCACATCCCACACGGCCAGCGGGTTATCCACAACCGGCAGCGCAATCAGCGGCAAGGTGTAACCCGCCAGCATCAGTGCGTAGTTATTCGCCGTGCGCAGGTGCATCGAGAGGAACAGCAAAATGCCCGTCCACAACGCAATCACCACCACCAGCACATACGGCGCCTGCACAAACATCGGCACAAAAATCACCGCCGCCGCCGCGCCCATGAAGGTGCCGACGGCGCGGTACAGCGCTTTGGAACTGGTGGGGCCGACAAACGGGCTGGAGACGATATACACCGTGGCCATCGCCCAATACGGACGCGGCATTTGCATGAGCATGGCGATGTACAAGGCGATCATCGACGCTGCGAAGGTGCGCACGCCGTAGAACCAGTCTTTCGCAGGGGGCATGCCGGTAAAAAAGCCGTTCAAGAGGGCATCACCTCGGCCGCTTCAAAGGCACGCAGTACGCGCAGCGCGGCTTCAAGGTCGCTGCGGGCGATGTCGGCCAGCACTTCCTGGCGCAGACGCACCAGTTGCGATTCCACCGCTTGCACCAGCTCGCGGCCGCGCTCGGTAAGGCTCAAGGCCTTGGCGCGGCGATCGTGGACGTCTTCGGTGCGGCACACGTAACCGCCCGCGCACAGTTGGTCGAGCAGGCGCACCAGCGACGGGCTTTCCATCCCCGACGCCTGAGCCACTTTTACCTGATGCACACCATCGCCCAAGCGGCCGATCATCAACAACGGCACGGCGCAGGCTTCGGAAATACCGTAGCTCACCAGCGTGGTCTGGCAGATTTTGCGCCAGTTACGCGCACCCACCACCATGCTGCTGCTGAGGTTCATCTGGAGTTGTTCGAGGTTTTGAGACACTGAATAGTTCGCATACAGTTAGTTTGCTAACTATCAATATGGTGGATGGATCCAATGTCGTCAAGTTTTGATACAAATTTTTGATGGGTGGTGGCGGGTGTGAGTGAGTGAAGCGGGTTTGAGCTCGGACGCGGATTTTTCGGCCCTGAAAAATCAGTGTGGGAGCTGGCTTGCCTGCGATGGCGGCGGGGCAGGCGGCCACGAATTGGGCAGGCACGCCG